>NZ_CANLCN010000005.1:0-291762 GCF_947489045.1 Saccharicrinis aurantiacus | reverse complement strand
AAGGCAAGAATACGAAGGTAGGAACTAAAAGGTACTTTGTCAATGCTTTAAGTGATGAAAGTTTTTTGGATTATTTTTAAACAACAGAGAAAACACTTTAGTCGCCATAATGAATAGCACAATATAACCTGTGCTAAAAGTTAAATTGAATACCTCTTCCTAGATATAATATTACTCTACTAATTAGACGGCATGTATCTAACAATAGTGCTAAGCTCCGACGAAAGCGGAAAAGCAAGTTTCATTTAAAAAAACATTCAATATTATACTCTAATATAATAACAACACCCTAAATACGCCTAAATAGCCATTCTAGGTGTTCTTGTTATTGCTTGTCTAGTTTTTTATTATACACAAATGCACCTATGAGTAGTGATAGTTTAGTAAAATCGTATCATATATTACACAAACACGCTTACTTTTGAAAAAACACAACTAAATAAAACTACAATGAAAAAGTACCTGCACACAATTACACTAATACTTGTTATAGTAATATGCACTAACCTAAATGCTATAAAAAAAGAAAAATATAAAGCTTCAGCATTTAATATTAACAAATGGGAAGTAATTGATATTGCATTTAAATCAGGCGAAAGCCAAACACCATTTGAAACAGAATTTTCAGCAATTTTTACAGCTCCTGATGGCAGCAAACAAAATATCCCTGGGTTTTACAATGGCAACAACACCTATGTTATTCGTTTTTCTGGTAAACAAAGTGGACTTTACACCTACAAAACCACCTCATCGCATGCTAAACTCAATAACAAAAAAGGTAAACTATTAATTTCAGAGCAAGCCCACAAAAACCACCACGGCGGCATTATTACACATCCTGATAAGCCACAACATTTCTTTTACGAAGATGGCACACCCTATTTTTTAATGGGATTTGAAATGGATTGGCTCTTTGTCCTCGATTATGGCAAGCCTAAACTAGATACTGCCGAAGTATTTATTAAGCGCGTAGCTCAAAATGGCTTTAACCACGTGGTAACAAATTTATTTGCTTACGATATAAAGTGGGAGCGCGATGCTAAAATAAAACCCGAACACGATTTTGGGAGTCCTGATTTCTTCCCATTTGCCGGAAATAACACCAACCCCGACTTCAGCACACTCAATATAGATTTCTTCAATCACTTTGATAAAGTAGTTGAGCTTTTAAACGACAACGAAATAGTAGCCCACTTAATGATTTACGTTTGGAACAAAAAAGTAAACTGGCCTGCCATGAACACACCTGAAGACGATCGCTTTTTCGATTATGTAATAAAACGCTACCAAGCATTCCCCAATGTAGTTTGGGATATTTCAAAGGAAGCATTAGCCTACGGAAGATGCACGCCCGAATATGTAAGCGAACGCATAGAGCGCGCCCGAAATTTAGATGCCTTCAAGCGTTTACTCACCGTTCACAGCTATCGATTCTGCAAAGACAATCCCGACTTAGTCGATTTTATGGCCACCCAAAACTGGCAAACCGAATTATATCAATTTACCCAACGCGAAACGCAAAAGCACCCCAACAAACCCATGTTTAATATCGAACACGGCGGATACGAACGCGGCCCTTACCATGTTTTTGCCGGCAACTACGATTCGCCAGAATCGTGCCTGCACCGCAACTACATTTGTGCCTTTGGCGGAGCCTACTCAACCTATTATTGGCAAGGATGCTCGTGGAGTATTATAGTTACCAACACCGATGCACTACCCGCTCACGAACAACCAATGATGCACTACTACAAGCACTTTACACAGCTATTTCAAAAATATCCTTTTCACACATTCACCCCCACAAACAAAGCACAAAGCGGCTTTTGCCTCACCAATAACAACGGCACCTACCTCTACCTTTGCCCCTCGGCCAACAGCAGCTTAACCATTAAACTGCCTAAAACCGACAAAAAAATTACAACACAATGGTTTAATCCCTTAACGGGCGAATACACTGCCCCCGAACAAGTAAAATGGGAAAGTTACAGATGGTGTTATGTTCCGAAAACCGGACAAGATTGGATTCTGATTGCTGAAGTAGAGCAATAACCACCTATGCAAACAAAAAGGCCACCAAACACATGTATTAATACTACTGCGATTGGTGGCTTCTTATTATTCTATTATATTCTTTTTAAAATTGCTTCAAATCTAGCAATTCATAATCCTTTAAAATCAACTCAAGCTTAGCGGCAATATTTGCAACACCACCTTCAATATCCGATTCAATATTAATAGGAATCACCGGATCGTGTAAAGATAAACGCAACAGGAACCATCCTTTTTCATCATCGCCGGTACATTTCACACGAATGCCCTCAAAGTTATCGGCAACCATTTCCCAGCTAGGCAAAAGCTTGCTTTCTAATTCGGTAATTACTTTCTGACCGTATGCTGCAAATTCCTCAGTATTTATAGTAACTCTAATTTCTTTACCTTCTTTTGGCTGAGGCAAATCAGCAATTAATTGCGATAAACCTTTACCCTCTACTCTTAAATCGGCCAACTTCACCAATAGTTTGGCCACCAAAAAGGCACCATCATCTAAAAAGAAATTTTCCTTTAAGGCCGCATGTCCACTTGTTTCAATGGCCAACCAACTCTCTTGGCCCGCATCGTTTAAACGAATAGACTCGTTAATCACATTTTTATATCCACGCTTAAACCTGTGGTGCTTTCCTTTTAACTTATCGTTAATAAACCAAGCCAAACCATCCGAAGTAATCGAATCTGTAACAATGGTTGATCCCGGGTGCTCATCCAATATCACTGCCGATATTAAAGCAATTAATTTATTTCTATTAATAGGTTCACCATCCTCATCAACAATGGCAGAACGATCCACATCTGTATCAAAAATAATTCCCAAGTCGGCCTTTTCCTTTTTAACCGCGTCGCAAATAGACTGCATTGCTTCGGCATCCTCAGGATTTGGAACATGGTTAGGGAAATTACCATCCGGATCTAAAAACTGACTTCCGGCAACATCAGCTCCCAAAGGCTTTAATACTTTATCTGCAAAAAAGCCACCAGCTCCGTTACCCGCATCCACAATAATTTTCAAACCTTTTAAAGGCTCTACCTTATCTACACCTTCGGCAACATTACTTCTGATTGACTCCACAAGTCCATCGGCATAAATAGAAATATAATCGAGTGTATCAACAACTGCTGCAGTAGATGAAAATTCAAAACTATCGGCCTCAGCTAAATTTAAAATTTCGGTAATATCGGCTTTATTTAAACCCCCTTCGGCAGTAAAAAACTTTAAACCATTGCGGTTAAATGGCAAGTGACTGGCCGTAAGCATCACACCAGCATCAATTGAATAAGCTTTATCAACGGTAGTCATAAACATGGCAGGTGTAGAAGCAATACCACAATCATAAACCTTTGCCCCTACAGATGTTAAGCCACTAATAAATGCGGCGCTTAAGCTTTCGCCCGTTAAACGCGAATCGCGCCCAACAGCAACTGTAATATCAGTAATGGTTTGATTTTGTTTAACCCACTGTGCAAACGCTTTTCCTAACTGAGTGGCCACCTCAACTGTAAGGTTTACCTTTTCTCCGGCAACGCCATCCATGGCTACCCCTCTAATATCGGAACCGTTCTGAAGTTTCTTCCAATTCACTTGATTCATGCTTGTATTTTTTAGTTTGTGCAAAAGTACATATAGTTTGTTAGTATTTTACAAGTAGTCATTAACGACATCTTAGCCCAACCAAAAATTATTTCATTTTTTTTAATCTAATAAGCCCCTCCAAACCTGTATTATACACATTTATGTTACTATATGCATTTTTTGTAAGCTCTTGTTTCACAACGCAATCCCCTATACTTTTGTTATAAATTAATAACACAACGAAAATGTATAAAGGATTATTTGCAATTGTTATTGCACTACTGATTTCAACGCAAGGTTATTCACAAAAAACAGCTATTATGAATGAGAATAATGGAAATGCCAAAACCTACCCAAAAACATTCTCGCATATCGGAATTACGGTTCCTGATTTAGACGAGGCAGTTAAATTCTACACCGAAGTAATGGGTTTTTATGTAATTATGGAACCTACCGAGGTTATTGAAGAAAATGAAACGGCCATAGGCCAAATGTGTATTGATGTATTTGGCGAAGGATGGGGAACTTTTAGAATTGCACACTTATCAACAGGTGATAAAATTGGTTTTGAGCTTTTTGAGTTTAAAGAAAGTAAAGAGTTAAAGCCTACTTTTGAACCATTCAGAACGGGTTTGTTTCACTTTTCGGTTCAAGATCCGGATGTAGAAGGATTGGTTAAGAAGATTGTGGCTGCCGGAGGAAAACAACGTATGCCTATTCGCGAATATTATCCGGGCGAAAAGCCATTTAGAATGTGCTACGTAGAAGATCCGTTCGGAACGGTATTCGAAATTTACTCTCACTCTTACGAATTACACTACTCTCCAGGCGCATACAAGTGATGATCGGCTGCAAAATCTTGTCCCCATGTATTCAATTGCAATATGATGGGGACTAATGATTTTCCGGCATCGGTTAATTCGTATTCTACCTTTGGTGGTGTAACCGGATGAATAGTCCGCTTTACTAAAGCATCCTTCTCGAGCCCACGAATGGCGTATGTAAACATCCGATTAGAAATATCAGTGATGCTTTTCTGCAATTCTCCCGAACGCATAGCGCCATCCTTAAGGTGATAAATAATTAAACTCTTATACTTATCGCCAATAAGGTGCAAGGTAAAAGCCAAGGAACAATTAAACTCCTTGTCGTTATATTGTATTTTATCTTTACTCATAGCTGCCAAATATAATTATTTTCACTACTCTTTTTCCATCACCCCTCTTCTTCAATAAGCTTTTCAAACATAATACCTCCTCTGAACATGCTCTTTAGTGTTGGGTGAATTTCTTTACCCATATCGCTTAAACTGTACACTACCTTTGGTGGCACTTGCGGAAATACGGTTCTAATAATTAAACCATCTTCTTCCAATTCCTTAAGCTGTTTGGTAAGCATACGCTCACTAATATCGGTTAATAACTTAACCAACTCGCCATAACGTTTATCACCTTGGAATAGATGTAAAATAATAGTTGCTTTTCGTTTTCCCTTTATCACATTAATAAAGGTATCTATGGGACAATAACTTTTTTCCATTTTTTTCTATTCTCAAAACATGCATCAACTCTAAATTCGGAACAAAATGTTCGTATGCGCACCTAATGTAAGCTCTTGTTTTACAACACAAATAGCTCGACCTTTGCTCAAAATAAGAAATTTTATAACACAATAATAAGGCCATGGAAGCAAATACAACATTTAAAGCGCTAAGAATAGAAGAAAACGACGCTACTTTTAGTTCAAGCATAAAAGACATTTCTTTTTCAGCTTTAGCTGAGGATGAAGTATTGATAAAAGTAAAATACAGCTCTTTAAACTATAAGGATGCCCTTTCGGCCTCGGGTAATAAGGGTGTAACACGCAACTTTCCGCATACACCGGGTATTGATGCTGTAGGTACCGTAGCCGAAAGTTCTAATGCTGCCTTTAAAACAGGCGACTCAGTAATTGTAACAAGCTACGACTTGGGTATGAATACCGATGGTGGTTTAGCTGAGTTTGTTAAAGTTCCGGCTGCTTGGGTAGTTGCTTTACCTGAGAATTTAAGCATGCAAGAAGCCATGATTTATGGTACTGCAGGTTTAACTGCCGGCATGTCGGTACAACGATTAATTAAAGAAGTAAAACCTGAGGATGGTAAAATAGCCGTTTCTGGTGCTACTGGTGGTGTTGGTGCAGTTAGTGTGGCTATTTTAGCTAAACTAGGTTATACTGTAGTAGCTATTACTGGTAAAGAATCGGAAAAAGATTACCTAACACAACTTGGTGCTAGCGAAATAATGCTACGTAGCGATATAGAAGCTTTGGATAAAAAACCATTATTAAAACCTCTTTTCGCTGGTGCGATAGATACCGTTGGTGGTGTTATTTTAGAAAACATTATTAAAACCACCAAACCTCTTGGTGCAGTAACCTGCTGCGGAAATGTGGCTAGCATTAAATTAGATTTAACGGTATTTCCATTTATTTTACGCGGAGTTAGTTTAATTGGTATCGACTCGCAAAACTACCCAATGGATGCCCGAACAAAGGTTTGGGAGAATTTATCAACAGCATGGAAACCCGCCGAACTTAATGCGGCATGTGATGAAATTTCACTTGATGAAGTACAAGCTAAGCTTGATTTGATGCTTAAGGGACAAGTAAAAAGAAGAACTGTTGTTAAGATAGGATAATTGAACTCAAGTTCATAAAAAACATATTTCAATTCTGTAAGATAAAAGTCTCACTGGAAAATTATTCCGTGAGACTTTTTCGTTTATACCAAAGTTTTTAAAAGTTCTAAACCATCTGGCCAAGCACCATAACCTGCAGCATCGTTAACATGGCCGGCTTCACCAATTTCAACTATGCTACTCCCCCATTGTTTGGCAAAAAACAAAGCACGATCCTTTGCACACCACACATCGTTGGTACTATAAGCCACTATACTTTTAAATGGCAATGCGTTTAATGGTAAGGGTAAAAAGGTATGTACCCCAAAATCTTCGTGCGGATTTTCGATATCAGGCGGAGCAACTATTAAGGCACCTTTTATTGTTCGTTTGTATTTAGCTACCCAATGCGCCAAGGTAATGCCACCTAAACTATGCGTTATTATAATGGTTTTGGATAAATCCTCGTGCTGAAGCACCTCTCCTATTCGAGTAAGCCAATCTTCAAGAACGGGTTTATCCCAACTATCTTGTTCTATTCTATGGCAATTATCTAGTTTTTGCTCAAAGTAAGTCTGCCAATGCTCAGGGCCAGAGTTCCCATATCCTGGGAGGGTAAAATATTTTATCATAGTAATTTGCTTTACAGTCTTAGTTGATAAAATAAAGCAAAATAATTCGTTTTTGTTTACTGTAAATGCCTCCTCTTTAAGTGAAAAAAACATAAAATGACTCGAGATCTACATTAAACTACACGAGATCAGGTTCAAGTTACTCGAACTCTACTATATTTTGATCGTGTACTATTAATATTTACTCGAGGACTTGCATATATTACTCGTGCACTATTTAAAAGTATTCGTTCATAGATACAACATACTCGGGGACTAGTAAAATTAAGGGTTTTAGTAATTAACTATCGATATATTTAGCTCTTCTTTTATCGTTACGCCAAAAAATGAATCTTCCATATTCTCGTATCTCTCTTACCTTATTTAAAAGTAAGGTATAGGTTTTATCACGCAGAAGTTTAGCCATATTTTCAGAACCCCTATCGCCATTGGCTAATGCCAACAGATCTCTAAGCGAATGCGAAGTATCTTTGGCTAAATCAAGCTTCGATAAATCAAAGCCAATTGTAATTAAAGGCTCTGGATACTTTTTGCCTAAGGTTCCTAACTCCAATAAATTTTGAATCATATCAATATGTCCGGAGCTTTTGCGCATAGGCTGAAGTGCTTTAGTAATATTAGGACTTTTACGATAAGCAAAAGTAAAAAAATGAAGCAGTTCACTTTTTAGTTCATAACCTAATGGATTGGCAGCATTCCATTTCTCCTGAGCTTCTTTTTTTGTTCTAAATTCGCCCATCCATCTTGCCTGACAATAACGTAGAGCTCCTGTTAAGGAAGGCAGCTCATCGAGCAATGTAAGATCTAAACCCACAGTTTTAAGGGATTCCCTATCTTTATTGGCCTCAACAGCTAAGGTTTCACATTTTGCCGCAAACACATCAACAGGTTCGCGAAGCTTGATAAGTTCATTATTTTGTACCGATTTAATTCTCTCTTCCCATATTTCATAGTCACGCTGAAAACTCATATTTTATCCGGGTTTAAAATTAAATTGCGCGAATTCCGTTGGACTAGTCTTTTGTATATGACCAAGCAACGGTTTATTTGCGCAACACCTTACATTAAAACTAATAAAAATAATTTCGAGGGCTTGTAGTTTTTACATCAATGTTGTCCTAATTAAATTTTCACTCAAGCCGTGAAGGCTTCTACTTTTTTCTACAGTCAAAAAAGTAGACAAAAAGACCGTCGACTGCACCCTTTTCACTCAAAAAACTAAAGTCAATGCTGAAACAATTAAGAATACTCAATTCTTAATCGTCCCGATATTTTAAACTCGCACTTTTTCGTGCCTCAAAGTACTCAAACAGAAAACAATTTTTAACCGTCATTTCAATCCAGTTTTTTGGTTCACTGGCTGAGGTCGATGCTAAACAAGGCGTGCAGCACATTATATAAAAACGTTTAGGATGAGATTGTTTTCACATTAAAACAACGCTGCTAAACTATTCCTTATCCATCTCAATAACCCATATACCTCTTAGCTCGTTTTCTTTATAAGCTATGGCTTTATCATTGGGGTAAAGCGTTTTTATTTTAGATAAAACATCAGGTTTGATATCGGAATTAATAGTTCCATGGCATTGCATACACATTTGATTTGTCACTATTGGATAGTAACCCACATGTTTATTATCTGAAGATATTAATTGAGGTTTTACTTTGCTTCCATTGGCTATGGCACGTTGCATTGTGGCAATCACCTTTAACTCATCAGAATTCGCAGCATTATTGGGATTTCGATTTTTATCGGATACTCGTTTCACTGTCGCATTTAATGCGATGGACATACTATCGGTAATTGGTATGGCTTTTATCGAGCAGAAAGATAAAGCTCCTAAAGTTCCTTTTTGTTTAATGGCACCCAATAGGTTTTTACCCAAAACACCCTTGGTATTCATAGCTATTTGTTGTCCTTGCTCTAGAGGCGATAATGCATTACTCTTTATATGCTTATTCATTTCTTTGGGATATTGCTTTGTAAACCAATCGGGGTTTTCAATATCAGAATGATATAAATAGTTGCTTATTTTTGAAATCTGCTCATCAGTAAAACTCATTTTAGGCATCAGATTATACGCTTTGATGGCTTCGGGCATTTTGGAATTTTGCTCGCTTGGATTATTTAAAAATGCACTAATATTATAAGCAAACTCTTTGTAAGATATACCTTCCTCCGCATAATGCTTTTTAATAGATGCCATAGATGGTGCCACTTTATTTTGTATTCCTGCATTTGGACTGTGGCACGAGAAACAATTGTTTTTCATCAGGTGAAAACCTTCGGAAAATTCTTTTTTACTTTCTGCTAGAGATGCACTTTCAGCTTTCTTTTTTTTAGAACTATTACAAGCTAATAACAGAAAGGGTATAACTGCGATGAAATAAAGGAACTTACTTTTCATATAACTAAAGTTTACATATCAACATAAATCATATTCATTTTTGTCAGACACTAACAAGCAGACCTTAATATAAGGATTTACTAATAATAACTTAATTCTAAAGAATTAGCAATTCATTAAGGAACGGACACCCAGATACACCCAATATTAAATAAGGATGTGAATACCTTTTTAATAATTAGTTTTACTTTTGTGAGCATTAACAATTAGTACTATCTGTAATGATTTCGCAATATCAGAACCATCCTTTAATAGAGAAGTTAAATAAAAGTTTAAAACAACAGCATTTATTTCTGTCGGGAGCCACAGGTTCATACAAAAGTATGCTACTTGCCATGATGCATAATCAAGGTGCACACTTGGCAATACTAAACGATAAAGAAGAAGCAGCATATGTGTATAATGATTTGTGCCAATTAATAGGCGAAGATCAGGTGTACTTTTTACCTTCTACATACAAGCGCTCGCCAGAGTATGGTAACTTAGAATCAAGCAACATAATATTACGTACCGAGGCATTAAATTATTTAGCCAACACATCTAAGCCATCTATTGTGCTTACTTATCCCTTGGCAATGTTTGAGAAGGTGCCTACCAATTCTGCTTTGCAGGATTCTACTTTAAATATTAACACCAACGAGCAGTTGGATATTGCTTTTGTAACCGAAGTATTAACTGAGTATGCTTTTGAGCGAGTAGATTTTGTGTATGAGCCTGGACAGTATTCAGTGCGTGGTAGTATTATTGATATTTATTCTTTTGCAAACGAAGATCCATATCGCATCGACTTTTTTGGTGATGAAGTGGATAGCATCCGAACATTCGATTTAGAAAACCAGCTTTCAAAAACTAAATTAGAGTCGGTGGCTATTATTCCGAATATGAATAGTGAAGAACAACAAAAGGAGTTTATTTCGCTATTTGAATTTATAAATAAGGAAACACGTGTTTGGGCTTACGATTTTAGTTTTGCTTTTGGCAAAGTGCAAGAGGCTTACAGCAAAGTAAAACACCGCAACGAGAGTCATAACGAGGAAGAAGATATTCCTAGCTTGAGCCTTTTTGAAAGTAGCGAAAACCTAAATAAACAAATTAGTGGCAGACAAACCATTGAATTTGGCAAACGAAGTATTTTTAAAGATGCTGAAGAAATTGCGTTTAAAACATCGCCACAGCCAAGCTTTAATAAAAACTTTGATTTACTAGAGGAGAATTTACTTGCCAACGAAAATTCAGGATATACCAATTATATATTATCGGATAACGAGAAACAACACGAACGCCTTAAGGCAATATTTGAAGATAAGGGTAGTAATATAAAATATACGCCCATCAATAAAACATTGCACGAAGGGTTTATTGATCATGATTTGATGTTGTGCTATTACACCGATCATCAAATTTTTGAACGTTACCATAAATTCAGTCTTAGAACAGATAAGGCACGCATTGCTAAACAAGCTATTTCACTTAAGGAACTCAGCCAGCTTAATCCGGGTGATTACGTAGTTCATGTGGATCATGGCATTGGTAAGTTCGGAGGATTGGTTACGTCTACACAAAATGGAGCCAAGCAAGAGGCCATCCGATTAATATTTAAAGATAACGATGCCCTTTTGGTAAGTATTCACTCGCTGCATCGTATTAGTAAATACAAAGGTAAGGATGGTGAACCACCACGTGTTAATAAACTGGGCACACCTGCATGGCAAAAGCTAAAGGACAAAACAAAGAAAAAGGTTAAGGATATTGCACGTGAGTTGATAACGCTTTATGCCCAACGCAAAGAGGAACCAGGTTATCAGTTTTCACCGGATACTTATATGCAAACCGAATTAGAATCTTCATTTATATATGAGGATACTCCCGATCAGGAAAAATCCACTCGCTTGGTGAAAGAAGCCATGGAGAAGGAAACTCCAATGGATATGCTAGTTTGTGGTGATGTAGGTTTCGGAAAAACCGAAATTGCCATACGAGCAGCCTTCAAGGCTTTGGCCGATAATAAACAAGTAGCAGTTTTAGTGCCTACTACTATTTTAGCCATGCAGCATTACAATACTTTTAAGGAGCGATTGAAAGAATTCCCTGCGGAGATTGATTATGTGAGTAGATTACGCAAACCTAAGGAAATAAAAAATGCACTGAAAAGGTTAGAAGACGGTGAGGTAAATATTTTAATTGGTACACATCGCCTTATAGGAAAAGATGTGAAGTTTAAAGATTTAGGACTTTTAATTATTGACGAAGAGCAACGTTTTGGAGTTAGCATAAAAGAAAAATTAAAGAAAATAAAGGTGAATGTAGATACATTAACACTAACCGCTACTCCAATTCCACGTACATTACAATTCTCGTTAATGGGCGCACGCGATTTGTCTATTCTAAATACCCCTCCGCCTAACCGCCAACCCATATTAACTGAACTGCATACCATAAATGATGAAATTATTAAGGAGGCCATTAGCTATGAAATAGATAGAAATGGTCAGGTTTTCTTTATTCACAATAGAGTACAGAATATATTTGAGGTAGAAGCGATGGTAAACCGCATTATGCCTCAGGTAAAAACCATTGTTGCCCACGGCCAGATGGATGGCCCACAGCTTGAGAAGATAATGCTAGGGTTTATCAATGGCGATTATGATGTTCTGATTGCTACCACTATTATTGAATCGGGCTTAGATATTCCAAACGCCAACACCATTATAATAAATAATGCACATCACTTTGGACTAAGTGAATTACACCAGTTACGCGGACGTGTTGGCCGATCAAATAAAAAAGCTTTTTGTTATTTATTAGCTCCTCCACTAACGGGGGTTACACAAGAAGCGCGCAGAAGACTCAAAATTATTGAAGAATTCTCTGATTTAGGAAGTGGTTTTAATATATCGATGCAAGATTTGGATATTCGCGGAGCAGGTAACTTACTCGGAGGTGAGCAGAGTGGTTTTATTGCTGATATTGGTTTTGAAACTTATCACCGTATACTTAATGAGGCTATACTTGAGCTTAAGGAGACCGAATTTAAAGAGGTGTACAAAAAAGAAATGGAAGCAGAAGACATCAACATGAAATTTGTGAACGACTGCACCATTGAAACGGATGCTGCATTGCTTCTACCAAACGATTATGTAGAGAATGTAGCTGAACGTATGCAACTATACCGTAAGTTGGATGGACTAAAAAATGAAGAAGAACTAGAAAAATATAAATCAGAACTAATTGACCGATTTGGCCCGATACCTGATACTACTGAAGAGTTAATACAAGTGGTACAAATAAGGTGGTTAGCTATTGATTTGGGGATTGAAAAAATCATCTTCAAACATGGCAAAATGATTATATACTTTGTTTCTAATCAAGAGTCTCCATATTATCAATCTAAAGTATTTACTAACATGCTTGGCTTTATTCAGGCCATGAAGCGACAGGTCAAATTACAAGAAAAAAGCAACAAGCTTAGTGTGGTATTTACTGATATTAAATCAATATCTGAAATAAAGGCCATATTTGAAGATATACATACTGGTGTACTAGCATAAAAAAGAAAGGTCCAACTCAATAAGGCATATTATTAAGTTGGACCATTTATTCTTTAGTAAAGCTATTGTTGAATAAATAAAATTTCTTGAAACTTTTTGACAGTACAAGTTTTAGGAAAGCCTGTAAAAGAAATACAGTCGTCATTCTTAAGCATTAATTTAATATCAAAGCTCTCACAACTTTCAGTCTGAACTTTATCTATTTGTTCCTTAAAAGAGTCGACATCCTTAATTATATCCGAAATTTCTGCTTCAACCTCTCTTTCTCCAAAGAGATTGCTTTTTAGACTATAACTTAACAATGTTGGTTTGTATTTCTCATCAATTCGGAAAACATACTTATCACCTTCGGCAATAACAGAATCAAGTGCTTTTTCCTTTTTTAAACAGCTATTATCCAACGAAATGTTATTCAATAATAATTGAACAGTTTCCTGATTATTAAACATCACTTTAGATCCCTTTATTTCACACCAAAAAGCATCACCATGAACCGTACGAAACTGAACTGTTTGAGGAGTCAATCTACTGCCCTTATTTAATAAATCTTCAATACCCTTTTTTAATACAGCGTAGCTTTCTTCACCGATAAAAGATTTAATACCTTGCCCCATTACATCCTCAATATAATGCGTTTTCAAAGTATCGAGAGCGGAGTTATTTATATATAGTATACGCCCATCTCTAATTAATATAATAGGCATGGGTGAATCTGAAATAAACTCCCTATAACCTTGTTCACGTTGCTTTTGCTCCTGATCCACCTTATACTTATAATAAGCCAAATCCACAGCAATACTTAACTCTTGCTTATTAATGGGCTTTACTAAGAAGCCATAAGAGTTAGAAACAACAGCTCGTTCTATCACATCGGTTGAAGTGTCACTTGAAACATAAATAACTGGTACACCAATTTCTCGCTGCAAACGAGCAGAGGTTTGAATACCATCAAGCTCACCCTCTAAATGTATATCCATTAATACAACATCAGGTTTCACCTTTTTAGAAATCTCGAGAGCCTCAATACCTGAAGCACATCTGCCAATCAACTCATGACCAAGTTCTTTAATAAACATGGTGAATATCGCTGTTATAAAACGATCATCCTCAACAATCAAAATTCTCCTCATAAAATATATGGCTATGTTTCAACTCTCTTATATATTTAAAAGCATGATTAAGAACATCTTTTATATCGAATTTAAAAATGCTATTTTTGGACGCTTTTAAAATTAATTATTCGTGAATTTAGTCATTGATCAGGGAAATACCTTCAATAAAATAGGGGTTTTTGATAAGGGTCAACTTGAATATTCTTATTCAGGCAAATCTCTTGATGAAAATACTCTTAAGCAGTTACAAGTAAACTACCCGATTAAAAATGTGATTATATCATCGGTACGTGATAAAGTAGAACAGAGTGCTATCTTTAATGGAAGTGAAAAAGTATTTGGCTCTTCAAATATTTTATTGCTTGATACTAACACTCCCGTACCCTTTAAAAATGAATATTTAAGTCCGCAAACACTCGGCAAAGATAGAATTGCAGCGCTCGCTGGAGCTTATAACTTATTTCCAGATAATCCGAAATTAATTATCGATGCTGGCACGGCAATAACGATTGACTATTTACGTTCTGATAATGTGTTTAATGGTGGAAATATATCTCCAGGATTACAAACACGTTTCAATTCATTAAAGCAGAATACAGGTAAATTACCACTATTGGAACTGAATAATAATTCGCCCTTTTTGGGTCAAAATACTCAAGAGGCAATTTGGTCAGGGGTACAAAACAGCCTTATTTTCGAAATAGAAGGCTACATAAACCACTTTAAAACACTGAATAACAACACCAAAACTATTTTAACAGGTGGAGATGTAGATTTTTTTGCCAACAATCTAAAAAATCGCATCTTTGTAATTCCAAATTTGGTACTAACCGGATTAAATACAATACTAGATTATAATGCATAAATACAATAAATTAACACTCTTGCTAGTGTTATGCGTAACCATTTTAAGCACACTTTCAGTTTCGGCTCAGCAACGTACGTATTCTCCATTATCGAGATATGGTTATGGTGAGATGCAAAATATTTCCTATTCGGGATATGGAGCTATGGGACACACCGGAATTGCATTCCAATCAGCATATGGAATTAACAATTTAAATCCAGCTGCTAATGCATCGATGGATTCGCTTTCATTCTACTTTGATGCTGGTATGTCGTATTTTTGGCAAGGAATAAATAGTGGAAATGAAAAAGCGTACTATAGCAATACCGTATTTGATTACGTAGCACTAGGTTTTTCAATTACCCCCAAAGCATCTGCAACAGCAGGGTTTAAGCCATTCTCAAGTGGTGGGTATAAATATCAAACCATTACAGAATACGACAATACCACTTCTGTTTCAAATTTAACTGGTGATGGAAACTTAACAGAACTCTATCTAGGTTTATCTTATAAAATAGGGTCTAACCTTTCGATCGGAGCAAATGTAAATTACATTTTTGGTACACTTGAGAATATGTCTCAAGCTACATTCAGTGATGCCACAGCTCAAAAGTATGGTTCACACAGAAAGATGACTGTAGGAAGCGTAAATTTTGACTTTGGTGCACAGTATAAAATAAATATTGCTGATGATAAATCATTAATCATTGGAGCTACATATCAACCAAAACAAGGCCTTAGCGGTGAGAGAACCTTATACCAAGCAAGTGGAGAGACTTTTGGTGATGATTTTAACCTATTTAGCCCTTCAGGCAGAATTGACACGATAACCTATAATACTGGATCGTATGATGGTGATGAATTTCAGATACCAGCCAAACTTGGTTTAGGATTATCGTACAACATAGAAGAAAAACTAAAGTTAGGGTTTGATTACGAATTTGAACAATGGGAAGATATCAACTTTAGTGATGACTACTTAAGAAATACTCAAAGATACTCCGTTGGAGCCGAGTTTATTCCAAAAGATAGAGCCGTTAATAATTATCTATCGCGTATTAGATATAGAGCAGGTGGATTCTACAAAAACGAATACGTAAGTCTCTCAGGAGAAGACCTTAACAACTATGGCATAACTTTTGGACTAGGTTTACCACTAAGGAGATCTAAAACAATGATAAATCTTTCGTTTGAATACGGACAACGAAATTTATCTGGCGCAAGCGATTACACTGAAGATTATGGTCGTATTACTGTTAACTTTAGTTTACACGAATTTTGGTTCGCTAAACGCAAATTAGATTAATAAACAATTAATATAACAATTAAGCATCATGCCAACATTATTTAAAAAATTATTATTCACAGGAGTGATAGCCCTTTTTTGTGCTTCATCATTTGCTCAAAAAGGTGTTGAAGATGGTTCAAAGTATGGACACGGAGAAGACAGTGTACGTTGTTTAAAGAACTATTCCTTATTTACTGAGTATGTAAAACAAAAAGCCTATTTGGATGCTCTTCCTTCATGGCAAATTGTGTATAACGAATGTCCTTTAGCAGGTAAATCAGTATACTCTGACGGTATCAAAATTATAGAGTACCGCATTAACAAAGAAAAAGATAAAGCTAAAAAAGATGAGTTAATCTCAGAAATGATAGCTATTTATGACCAACGTATTAAATACTTTGGTAACGACAGAAAGTATAACGAAAGTTGGATTGTAGGTCGTAAAGCAACATCTCTATACAAATACAAAAAATCTGATAGAGATTCTAGAGTACAAATACAAGAGTGGTTAAAACAATCGATTGATGCCAGAAAAACGTCAAGTGAAATTACTGTTTTAGTTACTTATATGCAGAATACAGAAAGAATGTATGAAGCTGGTCAGGCTGGTCCTGAGGATATGGTTAATAGCTACATCTATGTAAATGACATTCTTGGTCAGATGATTGAGAAAACATCAAAAGAGAAATCTAAAGAAAAGATACGTTCTATTAAAGATAACGTAGAGAAGTTATTTGCTACAAGTGGAGCAGCAGACTGTGAAACAATTGAGAAAATTTTTGGTCCTCAATTAGCAGAGAACACAGAGAATTTAGACTGGCTTAAAATGGTTAACAAACTATTAGCTAGAGCTGATTGTGAAGACGCACAGTTATTATATGATATCTCAGAGAATCTTCATGTAATTGAGCCTTCTTCTTCATCTGCTTATGGTTTAGCTCGCATGTACTTAAAAACACAAGATCTAGATAAAGCTGTTGAGTATTATAACGAAGCTATTTCACTAGAGGAAGATCCTGAACAAAAAGGTACTTTCCACTATCAGTTAGGTTTAATCATGTATAACAAAGGTAAATTAGCTGATGCTAGATCTAATGCTAGAAAAGCCATTGAATTAAGATCAGACTGGGGTGAGCCATATATCTTAATAGGTAACCTATATGCACAGTCGGCTAAAAACTTTGGTTCTAATGAATTTGAGCACAAAACTGCTTATTGGGCAGCTGTTGATCAGTTTGTTAAAGCAAAAAGTGTTGATTCTAATTCTGCGGCTAAAGCAAATGAGTTAATCAAGCTATACTCACAATACTTCCCAGGAACTGAAGAGATTTTCTTTAATGGTTTAACAGTAGGTTCGTCTTATAAACTTGGGGGATGGATTAATACATCAACAAAAGTAAGAGCTAAATAATTAACAATGAAGTTTAGTTATTCAGAACATAAAAACATAAATCAAATAATAAAAACAGCAAGTAGCTTAGTGCTACTTGCTGTTTTATTTTTAGCAGTAGCCTGTACTTCTAATAATCCAGAAGAACTAAAAGCTATAGAAGACCAAACTATATTACCTTCGCTAGAGGTTACTGACTTCGAAACATTTGTTACCGATTCAGGTAAGGTTCGGTATCATATTATTACACCTCTATTATTAAACTTTGATAAAAAAGACGACCCTTATACTGAGTACCCAAAGGGAGGACAAATTATCACCTTTAAAGAGGATGAAGTAATTGATGCCCAAATTAAGTGTAAATACGCAATTCATAAGGATAAAGACCAACTTTGGGATTTACGCAACAATGTGGAAGCTGTAAACCAAGATGGTGTTGTTTTCAACTCAGAACAACTTTATTGGGATGAAAAAGAGGAAAAGATTTACACCGATAAATTTATTAAAATTACCACTGAGGATGAAGTAATAACCGGATATGGTCTTACTGCAAACCAGAATATGAGTGAATACGAAATTACCAAAGTTAGTGGGATACTAGATATCAAAGAGTAATAAATAACCCAAACAACAATTACATTATAATATCATTTTTATAAATTTGTAATTCATCACACCCTATATTCCAATATGGACCAAATAACAGTCATTCTTTTAGTACTTGTATTTTCAGCCTTCTTTTCGGGCTGTGAAATGGCGTTTATTTCATCCAATAAATTATTGATTGAGCTTAATAAAAAGAAGTATCCACGCTTAAGTAAGATAATTGACCTCTTTCATAACAATTCTCCCACATTTATTTCCACTCTACTCATCGGTAACAATATTGCCTTGGTAATATATGGTTTGCAAATGGGTAGAATATTGGAGCCGATTATAGCAGGTTATGTTGATAGTTCACTAGGGATATTATTGACACAAACTTTAATATCAACCATAATCATACTGATAACAGCAGAGTTTCTGCCAAAGGTATTGTTCAGAATCAACCCTATATTGGTTCTTAATATTGCGGCAATTCCTTTAATGTTATTTTATATTATCCTCTACCCTATTTCAAAAATTACAGTTTCATTATCTGATTTTTTAATGAAAACTGTTCTGAAAACAGAACACGATCAGTCTCCTATTGTAATTGGCCGCTTGGATTTAGATAACCTATTATCCGAACACCAAGATAAAGCCATTGATACAGAGCAAGGCTCAAGTGAAGTGAAATTACTCAAGAATGCATTAGACTTTAGTAAGGTAAAAGTACGTGAGTGCATCATTCCGCGTACCGAGATCGAAGCCATTGAAGTAAACGATACCTTAGATGTACTACAAAATGCATTTATAGAAACCGGATATTCAAAAATATTAGTTTACAAGGATTCCATCGATAATATTATTGGATACGTTCATGTATCGCAATTATTTAAGAAACCCCAAAAGCTAAAAAACATCGTTAGCTCAATCTCTATCGTACCAGAAACCATGACGGCAAATAAATTGCTCGAAGTTTTTACAAAACAACACAGAAGTATTGCACTTGTTGTGGATGAATTTGGAGGAACAGCAGGCATTGTGACAATGGAAGATATCCTAGAGGAGATATTTGGCGAAATTGATGATGAACATGATATTTCCGATTTAATTGAAAAGAAAATATCTGATACTGAGTATGTTTTTTCTGGTAGAACCGAGATTGATTACCTAAACGAAAAATATGCTCTTAATATTCCTGAATCTGAAAATTTTGAAACTTTAGCAGGATATATACTTCATCATAATGAATCTATACCAAAAAATGATGAAATTATTGAAATTAAGAACCTCAGATTCAAAATACAGATTGCATCAAACAATCGTATAGACCTAGTTAACACCCAGTTAATAAACCAACATTAAACATTTAACTTTTTTTCATCTTTTTTCTCAATAGCCCGTGTTATCAGGCTCGTGTTATCCTTTTTTTTGTATATTCGTACCCTATTTTTGAAGAGTATAAATAAACATAATTTAGAATGGCAACATTAGAAAGAATAAGGAACAAAGGTGGGATTCTTGTCGCATTTATGATTGGATTCGCCTTACTTGCTTTTATCTTAACTGACTTCTTCGCTGGTAAAGGCGGAAATCAACCACAAAGCATGGAAATTGGCGAAGTAAACAATTCAACAATATCTTACAATGCTTACCAAAGAGAATTAAGCCAAGCAGAGGATTTTAATAAACTACGTACAGGACAGTCTTCTGTAGACGAGAATACTCGTTACCAATTGCGCGAGCAAGCCTGGAACCAAATGGTTCAGGATATAGTAATGGGCGAAAAATACGAAAGTTTAGGTATTGATGTAACTACTGATGAAGTATTAGACTTAGCAACAGGAACTAACGTTCACCCTGCAATTAGTCAAATGTTTACTGACCCGCAAACTGGTGTATTTAATCAAGCTGCAGTAGTAAACTTTTTACGTAACAGAAAAGCAGATCCGAATGCGAACTTCTATTGGGAATACCTAAAAAAGGTAATCGTTAGCGAGAAGTTATTTGCAAAATATTCAAACCTTGTTAAAAAAGGGTTATACATTACGGATGCTCAAATCAACAGCGAAGCAGCTGCTAAACAACGTTCAGTTGATTTTGACTTTGTAGCAATTAAGTATAATACAATTGCAGATAGCACACTTAATATCAGCTCAAGCGATATTAAAACATACTACAATAAAAATAAAGAAGACTTTAAGCAAGATGCTGAAAGAGGTATTGAGTATGTAACCTTTACTGTAAATCCTTCTCAAGAAGATAAGGATATGGCAGAAAAGTGGATTACAGATACTAAAACTGAATTTGCTGCTGAGAGTACTGACCCAGTTCAGTTTATTGCAATGAACTCGGATATTCCTTACACAGATATCAACTCGAAACTTGAAAATGTTGAGATTGTATTAAAAGACTTTGCTAAGGATGGTGAAAAAGGTGATGTTTACGGACCATACTTCGAAAACAATACTTATAAATTAAGCCGCATTGTTGACGTTAAAATGTTAGCTGATTCAGTTAAAGCACGTCATATCTTAATTCAAGAGCAAAACCCAACTGAAGCCAATAAAATTGCTGATAGTTTAATGACAATCATTAATAAAGGTGGCGATTTTGCGGCATTAGCTCGTAAGAACTCTAAGGATACGGGAAGCGCAGTAAACGGTGGCGACTTAAACTGGTTTACTGAAGGTCAAATGGTAAAACCTTTTAACGACGCTTGTTTTAACGGTAAAAAAGGTGATGTTGTTAAGGTTGAAACACAGTTTGGTGTTCATATCATCAACATTCAGGCTGTTGGTAAAAAAGTGAAGAAATACAACATTGCTACCTTAGGTAGAGAAGTAAAGTATAGCTCTAAAACATACCAACAAGTATATTCAGAGGCCAATAAATTTGCTGCAAACAACAATACAGCAGATAAATTTACTGCTGCCATTAAAGAGCAAAACTTAACACCTCGTTTTGCAACACTTAAAGCAAATGATAAAGATGTTAGCGGATTAGAAAACTCAAGACCATTAATCCAATGGGCTTTTGAAGCTTCTGTTAACGATATGTCTCCAACTATCTATGAATTCGGTAACCAATTTGTTATTGCTGCGGTTACAGAAGCTAAAGAAGACGGTTATGCCTCAGTAAGCGACGAAGATGTTGTAAGAAACATTAAGCGTATTGTTGCTAAGGATAAAAAAGCAGAAAAGATAATTGCTAAATTCAATAAAGAAGCTGCTTCAAGCCAAAGCTTGTCGTCTGTAGCACAAAAAATGAATAGCAATGTACAATCAGCAAACAACATCAACTTTGGTTCATTCCAAGTTCCTGGTGCTGGTGTTGAGCCTGCTTTAGTTGCTTTAGCAAGTGTTAGCGAAGTAAATGCTATATCTTCTGCAGTTCAAGGAAACGACGCAGTATATATTGTTAAAGTTACTTCTGAAACAATTGCTGAAAACCCAGATGTAAGCACTACTAAATTACAGTTAACTCAAGGTAATGGATATAAAGTGGATTACCAGTTAATGCAATCATTAGTTGATGAAGCTAAAATTACTGATGAAAGAGCTAAGTTCTTTTAATCATAAGTAATTAAAATATATTAAGAAAGGCTATCCGATTTGGATAGCCTTTCTTGCTTTACAACGCAACAGTTTGTTGCAAAAAAACCGGATCTATAGAACCGGTTCTCCCATTTTAATCAAGTATTTCTTTTATTGAACCTTTGTATATTCAACGTTTTTCATTTCTTTCTTCACCTTTACGCTGGCCTGATAACTGATCTTATTACTTTTGATCATTTCCTTTTTAAAGTCTTCTTCTGATTCAGCACCATCGCTTGATATATTTACTCTAAACCGGCCTAAATCACCAAGCTCAACAGTTGCACCTTCTTTTAAAAACTCAGGTAATATTTTAGTAAAGGCTACTAAAGCTGTTTGAGTGTCTAACTCATTAACTGGTGATACTTCTGAGATACGTTTAGCTAACATATCTAATGAAACATTTTTAGGGCGAACAATGCTTGCGTAAAATTTTACAGGAAGTTCAGGTTTGCCCGGAATCGGTCTGCTGATTAATTTGTAATCCATAATTAAAGATACTATTAGGTTATTCTTAGATACTGGCAACTAAAATAGCATTCCTTATTGTTAAACACAAATTCTTCAACAATTAATTATAAATCGACTAAAATAAATTACAAAGCATCCATAATCAATAAGTTCGCGTTGTAAACTAATTTGGGTTCTGTCTATTTTCAATAATGATCCTACATTTTAAAAAAAACACCCAATGTTTTTTAAAAATTACCCAACGTTTTTCAAAAAATGTTGGGTGTTTTATTCGGTGAATGAGATGTTAATCCCCGCACCCTATTACTAAGGTTAATCAAAGTATCAAAAATAAAAAAAATAGATACATTAGTAACTATGTCTTTCACGTATTAAATGTAATTCTCCTCCCAATAAATATGGTTAGTATTACTAATGAATATGCTTATTGGCTCATTTCTAATCTGTTTAATAACATAGTAAAATGATATAGTTTAACCGCTAGTTGGCATATTGTTTGAGGATTTAAAGTCAGCTTTGATCTACAAATTAATACTTA
This sequence comes from Saccharicrinis aurantiacus, assembly GCF_947489045.1. Taxonomy (NCBI): domain Bacteria; kingdom Pseudomonadati; phylum Bacteroidota; class Bacteroidia; order Marinilabiliales; family Marinilabiliaceae; genus Saccharicrinis; species Saccharicrinis aurantiacus. Next base: position 269,062 of record NZ_CANLCN010000005.1, on the reverse strand, counting down.
TGAAAGGAACTCGTATTTTTAAAATACTATTTACCCTGCTGGTTATTGGTATTCTGGTAACCCATTGGTCGGTAAAATCGAAAAGTCAGGATCATTTTAAAGATACCCGGGTACACACCTTTACTAGGTACATAGAAGATGACATTTATGAGCTGGTAAGAATTATAAAATCAAAGAAACTTTTACTGGCAAGCATTGGCGATGGGCATTTATATTCGAGTGATGATATTGTGAGCTGCAATGCCGATTTTAAACATGTGATATCAGTTCTTCTGAAAAACAACGAACACATTAGCTCCATCAAATTATATTGCGATAACAACAAGCAAACTACATTTTATAAAAAAAACGATAAAGTTTATACTGCCACCGAAGCCATCGATTATGCGGCACAACGCACATTACATCTCCAAAATTTTGGCAGCAAGCACAGGGCCATGATAAGCAAAGGAGAATCTGCTCTTTTATGGGATAAACCACATATCAATAGTTTCGATAAATACTTAAACTTTAATGCTTGGTATTTTAAAGATCATTATCACATGGTGGTAAAATCAGATATTAGCTCCATTAACTCAGCTTACCTATTCAATAGCAAAAATGACTATTACCGTTTTTTAGTAGACTCGGCAGGAAATCCCATATCGAAACACAAATTAGGCTTTAATACTGGCGGCTTAAACAGGAGTCTTATTCCTATAAAAATGCTTCCTACTGATACCTTTAAGCTCGATAGTGGCATTGAAAAACCAACGTTTAAGAATACCTATAAAACCATTCACCGAAAGGAAGGCGATTATGCCATTAAACTTGTAAAGCTTAATAAATCGAACTTAGACTCATTGTACCTATTGTTTATGATTCCGTATGACCATCTTGAGATGCACAGTAGTTATGCTCGAGTGTTGGGAATATTGGAATGGATACTGCCGCTATTATTACTTTTAATTACTGTTTTTTATTTTGTAACACATAAAACCATCCGTAATAACAGAGTAACAAAGGTGCTTGAAAAGGGTGCATCTAGCCTTTTGAAAACATTCAATAGTAACAAAGCTAGTGGTGGAATGCTAAATGCAGCATCAGGCAACATTAACGAGGCAACTTTTTCGCATACCAAACAAAAGGTATATGCCATGATTGCCGATAAACTGTATTTACAAAATCAGTTATCGCTTGAAAAGTGCGCGGCAGAATTAAAAATTGACAAACAAATACTCTCTCAATTCATACAATTTACCTACAACTGCTCGTACAGAAATTTTATTAATGAATTGCGCATCAAGGAAGCTTTAAAAATTATGCAGCGCAATCCTGATTTTGTAGATAAATACTCATTTGAGCACTTGGGTGAGATGGTGGGTTTTAACTCGAGAACTTCATTTTATCGGGCATTTAAACATCATGCAGGTTGTGCTCCTACCGAATATTTTAAAAACGAAACCGAATTGACTTAGTTCTTCTTCTCAAATTCTTTACGTTTTCGCAATGCCCATCCATAAAAACCTCCCGGAGCAAATACAAAAGTAGGTATTGTAGATATAAAAGGCTCTGGAGTTCCCTTTATAGAATGCATACCATAAGTGAGGATGGAGGTTAATAATGTAGGCACTAGCGTAGCCAATAATAAGGCTTGCTTTCTATTGGTGAATCGCAGTGCTAGGTTCTCAGCCATTTTTGTCATTACTCCTCCAATAAAAAAGGTATAAAGGGCTTGCTTTCCGGCAGCAATACTCGCCAATTCCCAACCATGATTATAATTAATCATAAAAACTATACCTCCTAGAAAGAAGGCACCAATGGTTCCCATCTTTACATCAAAGAATGAATTCTTGCCTAATTTATTCGCCATATACTGAGCTTAACAAATAATGAACCATAATATTCTTAAATCTCCGTTTCACTTTTTATAAAAATGCGAGTTGAAGTTGCAAATTATACAATCTCCTTCTGAAAACTGAATAATTCATCCTTTTATTTCTGAAAATTAAAAGCCACACCTAATTGCGTTTGAAAGCGTGTAAGCATATGCTTTTATTCATTTTTAGAGTGTTTCAATTTTTCTGCAACTGTTTCACTTTAGCAAATGGGAATTAACAAACTGAAAATGGGATTCTACAAACAACTGGAATTCATAGCTTAGCCATACATCATTCGTAAACTATTAACAACAAAACATACAACTATGAAAACAATAAAGTTTGATGCCATGGCTAGCATCGTAGTATTTTTAGTGGCGCTTCCGCTTTGTTTAGGAATTGCATTAGCATCTGGCGCACCACTTATATCAGGATTAATTACCGGTATAATTGGTGGTATTGTAGTAGGATCGCTCAGCGACTCAAAAGTAAGCGTTAGTGGACCGGCCGCAGGATTAACTGTAATTGTATTTAGTGCCATTGCCACAATTGGTTCGTTTCAGGCATTTTTGGTGGCCGTAGTATTATCAGGTGTAATACAATTAATACTGGGTTATCTAAAGGCCGGAGTTATTGGTCACTTCTTTCCATCGTCGGTAATTATGGCAATGTTAACGGCAATTGGTATTACTATTATTATTTCTCAAATACCACATGCCATTGGCTACGATATTGTAGAACAGATGCGCGAACATGGCCTAGTAGCCTTGGCACATAGTTTTGAACATGCCATAATTGGGGCTACAATAGTGAGCATTATTTCTTTGGTAATATTATTAGTGTGGGATACGCCAAAATTTAAAAATCATAAGATACTGAAATTAATACCGGCTCCTTTGGTGGTTGTGTTTGTTGGGGTATTGTGTAATTTGGTATTTAAGAAATGGTTCCCTGCTTTTTATATAGATACCACGCACCTGGTGGCTTTACCCGAGTTTACTTCAGCTGCTTCTGTATGGAACGAGATGAACTGGCCCGACTTTAAAGGCCTTTTAAATACCAATGTGTATATGGCTGCAATTACAATTGCCATTATAGGAAGTTTAGAATCGCTTTTAAGCTTGGAGGCGGCCGATAAATTAGATCCTGCCAAACGAATTTCATCACCAAACCAGGAGTTGAAAGCACAGGGTATTGGTAATATAATAGCTGGGTTACTCGGTGGTATTCCTTTAACTGCAGTAATAGTGCGTAGCTCAGCAAATATAAACGCTGGGGCTAAATCAAAAAAATCAGCCATCTTACATGGTGTGCTTCTTCTTATTGCTGTTCTTTTCTGTGGTTCCGTTCTTAATTACATTCCTCTAGCTGCTTTAGCTGCCATACTTATTCATGTAGGTTTAAAACTTAATAAAATCTCGACCTACAAAAAGGTTATTGCAGGCGGGGCCGATCAATATATCCCCTTCTTCACAACCATTGCCGTAGTATTGGCTACCGATTTACTTAAAGGAATTATAGTGGGAATTACGGTAGGATTCATTTTCATGATAAAATCAAACTTTCGTTCTGCCATTCTCAAGGCCAATGTGAATAACAACTATTTAATTAAAATGACGAACAACATGTACTTTTTTAATAAAGCGCAACTCCGTAAAGCATTACAGAAAATACCTGCTAACTCTAACGTATTAATTGATGGTACACACATCGACTTTATTGATCATGATGTTGAAGAAATTATTGAAGATTACATTGCAATGGCAGCTGATAATAACATTACCGTTACCCTAAAAAAGTCAACTACAGCAAACATCTCCCTTTTTAAACAAGATGCTAGTGCGTAAAAAACGGCGCACTAGAAAACAATCACTTTAAACTTTGAAACAATGAAATCATACGAACAAATATTTTTAGCTAACAGAGAGTGGTCACAGTCGAAACTAATAAAAGACCCCAATTACTTTAAACGATTATCTCTTAACCAAAGTCCACAATATTTATGGATAGGCTGTAGCGATAGTAGAGTTCCGGCAAACGAAGTAACAGGTACCGGTGCAGGCGAATTATTTGTACACCGAAATATTGCCAACCAAGTATTTAGTACCGATAAAAACTTTATGAGCGTACTAAAATATGCGGTCGACTATCTAAAGGTTGAACACATTGTTATATGTGGGCATTATGGTTGTGGTGGTGTAAAAGCTGCCATGTCTGATTTGCAAGATGAACATATTACCCCTTGGATAAATGGAATTAAAAAAACTGCAGAGTGTAATAAAGATACCCTTAACCAGATTAAAGACGAAACAACTAAGATTAACAGCATGATTGAGATTAATGTAATTGAGCAGGTGGATCGCTTATATAATAATCCCATTGTTAGGGCAGCTTGGGCACGAGGGCATCATTTACATATTCATGGATGGATATTCGATCTTGAAACAGGAGAGTTAAGCACTTTAAAAGAAGTGAACCCCGACGAACTACCCCTTGATATTTATAATAATCAGGAAACATTAGTCAATTAGTTTGTAATAATAACCTGAGCTCTTCAAATACGGCTGAGCTCAGGTTAATAGTATGGCCTCTATTATTACTCCAGGCTATTATATAATATCAGAAGCATTTACTCACCAATAGCAATTACCATGATTTGATAACAGTACTAACACATTACCAAAAAACTACATCATGAAAATCTATCATCTATTTACAACTATATGCATTCTATTTATAGGAAGTATTGAATGCACAGCAAATACCGATTCTATATCTACTAATAAATATGCTGAAACAACATTTCATTATGCACACCACAAACCAGTTATACTAAAATGTGAACAAGGAGATGCTTTTGAATTGAGTATTAGAAAATACAGAACAAAGCATGCTTTTAAAATTATCCCTTGCGGATTTAAGTACATCAACTTTAACAAATTAAGCTTTGTATTTTCTGATGGACAAGCAGTTACCATAGAAAACAAAACCCCTACAAATGGGATAACTTGCTATTTTGGTGATATTTGGGAGAATGAAGAGTTATGGCATTGGCTAGAGAATAAAGATTTAGAATCCCTTGTAATAAATGATATGAATGAAATCTACCTGAAAGATAAATCCTTAATAAAGTCGATACTAAGCACCTTAGAAGACAAACGTTTATAAAACACTAAACCTTATACCTCCAAGCATCAATATTGTATTTTTTGATACGAGTACCAAGCTTACGTTCTGTTATCTTAAGAATTTCAGCTGCTTTTGATATGTTTCCTTTGGTTGAAGTTAAACCTTCAAGGATTAATTGTTTTTCCAAACGTTCTAATACTCCTTGCATACCATCTTGCGAGCCTGTTGCGGTAGAATCAGCAGTTTGCAATGTTGGAGGTAAGTTATAACTATGCACAACATTATCTTTTGATAAGATACAAGCACGCTCAATTACATTTTCTAATTCTCTTACATTTCCGGGCCAGCCATAAACCATCAACATATTAATGGCCGAGGTGGTAATACGCGTAATGTTGGCTCTATTTTTATTATTAAACTTACTAATAAAATGATCTGCCAATAATGGTATATCATTTCTTCTTTCACGAAGCGCAGGCACAAATATCGGAAATACATTTATTCGATAAAAAAAGTCCTCACGGAACAAACCATCCTCAATAGATTGTTCAAGATGCTTGTTGGTAGCACATACAATTCTAACATCAACCTTAATTGTTTCAGAACCTCCCAAGCGTTCAAATTCGCGCTCTTGTAGAATTCTCAATAATTTAACTTGCGTTTGAAGCGGAAGGTCTCCAATTTCATCTAAAAATATGGTTCCTCCATCAGCCAACTCAAACCTACCTACCCTTCTTTGATCTGCTCCTGTAAAAGCACCTTTCTCATGCCCAAACAATTCACTCTCAATTAAAGAATCTGGCAGAGCTGAACAGTTTACCTTAACCATTTTTTTATTAGCTCTCTCACTCCTATTATGAATGGCCTCAGCAACCAACTCCTTCCCAATTCCACTTTCACCTCGTATCATTACAGTACTATTGGTTTTAGCCACCATTTCAACAAGTGAAAATACATCTTGCATCTTAGTACTATTCCCCACCATATTCGACGAGAAATTACCTCTATCAATTTCTGATTGTAACTCTTTATTTTTTTGCTTCAGTTCTTCAAGCTCTTCAAGTTTAACTTGTCGAGTTTCAACCGTTTTTGCAATTAATGAACCAATAATTGAAAGTAAATGAATATCTTCTTCATAAGTAATGTGTGGGTTAAAAGGACGAACAACACTTAAAGCACCCGAGGTTTTATTAAGTACCATAATGGGTACACATATAAAGGTTAGCTCTCGACCTGCCTTACGCACTTCGGAACGGGTTTTATTTAAAAATAAATTTGATTTTGATATTTCTTGTATCACAATTGGTTGTCCCAGTTCAACAACTTTACCAATTACGCCTTCTCCTAATCGGTACTTTCCTCGAGATTGTTGCTGATGACTAAGACCATAGGCAGCCTCAATCCCTATATTTGAGTTGTTTCTATTGTATATTGTTAAAAAGCTTCGCTCCGCATCTAAGTACTCCACGAGCATTTTAAGAATAGGACTTAAATCGTTCTTTAATTCTTTACTGGTAATTAAGCGTTGACCAATTTCAAATAGTAGGGTCATTTCTTTTAACCCATAACATTGCTCGCTTCCTTTCTTACACTTTGTATGCATCTGCTTCGGTATATTTCAGTTTATAACTTAGGTTCGACCAAATATAACAATTCCTAAGTCCAATAAACCAAACTAACAAAACAATTAACACAATTTATAACTAATAAAAACAAAACCCCCTCAAAATAGTTCATTATTCACATAAAATTAACTTAATATAAATATACCCCCATCATATTAAGCCTGCACAAATAAAATAACTCAACTTAAACCAATAACAATTTATAAGCACTATAATATAATTCCTTTATTAACTACAGGGTAAATTTTGATAAAAAAATAATTATCAATAACTTAACAATAAATTAGTCTACATATACAATAGTAAAACCCTTAAATTTATTTCTTATGATTCACTTTTCTGATATTGAGATTAACAAGTTTCAACTAAACTCTCTATTAAATCAACACGAAAAAAAAGGATTTAAGTTTTTATTACGAAACGAAATTTGTTGTTCTTCTTGTAAGAATAAAGATTCTCAAATTATTAACAAACATACTTTGTATTTAGATCGGTTTAATGATTTAAAAATTAGTGGTGAGTGTAGTAATTGCGGATCAAGTATAAATTACATAATACCATTTGGCCATAGCGAAACCTTTTTCAGAAAAGCAATACAATTCAGACACAAGCAGCTCGAAACAGTAGACAATTAAGTCTATTTCAATAAATCAATAAAAGCATAAAGGCTCGAAGTACCCCCTTCGAGCTTTTTTTATTAGTTTTGCTCCATGAAAAATAAAGAATACCTATTGAGTGTTATTATACTACTTACATTCTCAATAGCTTGTACAAGTCCAAACTCAATGAATCAAATTAAAACAGGAGATATACTTTTTAGAGGTAATACACAACAAGGTCTTTCCGACGCAATTAATAAAGTAACTCAAACCCAAAAAAATACGAACTATTCACACATGGGAATCTGTTATGTTTCAGCTGACACCATTTGGATTTTTCATGCTGCTCCTGAGAAAGGTGTATGTAAAGAAGAGATTAATTTATTTTTATCTCCGAACAACGAAGCTAAATACACTACTGATTTGTATCGTTTGAAACCAGATTTAGCGCAGTCAGCTATTAAAGCTAGCCATAAAGCTAAAAAATATATAGGCCTACCTTATAACTACTCCTATATTATTGAAGATACTGGCATGTACTGCTCTGAGTACATCTATGAACTATTTAAAGAAGATAGTGTTTTCACCTTAGATCCAATGACTTTTAAAGATGCACATAGCAATACTTTCAATAAAACTTGGATACAACATTATCAAAATTTAGGCATTGAAATTCCAGAAGGCGAGCTAGGATGTAACCCAAATGGAATGGCGGCTAGCGAAAATTTAATATACATAACGAATATTCAGTAAGAACATAATGGAATATAGAAGGTTTGGCAAAACAGAAAAAATGCTGAGTGCCATAACTATGGGAGGAATGCGCTTTAAGCATTGTTGGGAAGATCCGTATGATGAAATACCGTCAGATACGCAAGAACATTGCAACCAATTGGTACAATTAGCTCTTGACTATGGTATCAATCATTTTGAAACTGCACGTGGCTACAAAAAAAGTGAAACTGTATTTGGTCGTACATTAAACGAACACCTTAAGGTAAAAAGAGATCGCTACTTTTTAATGACAAAAGGTGCTCCGGTTACTGCCGAAGATATGCGTATTAAAGTTGAAGAACAATTAACTACGCTAAAAACAGATTACCTAGATTTTTATGCCTGGCACGGCATTAATAACTTTGATATACTTAAAGAATCGTGCAAAACAGGTGGCGCAATTGAAGAGCTTCATAAGCTTAAGGAAGAAGGTATTGTTAAACACATCGGTTTTAGTACGCATGCTCCGCTAGAAGTTATTATTAAAACAATTGAAACCGATTTATTTGAATTTGTAAATCTTCATTATTATTACTTTAATCAACGAAATGAGGCCGCAATATCTATGGCTGAATTAAAGGATATGGGAGTGTTTATAATTTCTCCAAACGATAAGGGTGGCCAATTATTTAATGCTCCTCAAAAAGTGAGGAATGCCATACCGCATGCTACACCAATACAGTGGAATGCGCGTTTTTGCCTACAGAACCCTTCTGTTCACACCTTATCTTTTGGTATGACAGAGCCAGAACATTATGCAGAAATGAATAAAATTTTCCCATCTCACATACCATTATCTGGCAATGATTTGGAAAGTAAATTTAAGTTGGATAAAATGATAGGCGACGATCCCTACGCGGCCTATGGTGGATTTAATTTAGGTAATGATCGTTCTAATATCGACATACCAGAGATTTTAAGATGGCGTAAACTTTGGAAATGCTACGATATGCTTGATTTTGCAAGGTATAGATACAAAGAGCTGAACAATGAAAATCATTGGGTAAGAGGAGTTCTTGCAACACCCTCAAATATTAATAAAATAAATTGGGATAAAGTTCCTCAAGATATTCCTCTAAAAGAAATGCTAACTGAAGCGCATGAAGCTTTTTACAAAAATCCATCTGTAATAAAAAGCATCAACCCTAAAGACCTCACTTTCATTAAAAACAAGAATACAAATTAAAAAAAACGCCTTCTAACAATAAATGTTAGAAGGCGCATATATACTTTTAGCTTAATCAAATACTAAAGCTCTGCTGTATGATAAACATTTACAACGTCATCATCTTCCTCAAATTTACCTAGCATTTTCTCAAACTTAACTGTTTCTTCTTCAGAAAGTTTCTTAGTTGTTGTTGGAATTCTTTCGAACTCAGCACTTACTAATTCAAATTCATTTTCCTCCAAAAATGCTTGGATAGAACCGAAGCTACCAAAATCACCATAAATAATGATATTCCCTTCTTCTTCGAAAATTTCATTAGCCCCTGCATCAATCATTTCGAGCTCTAATTCCTCAAGGTCTAATCCTTCCTTTGATTTAACCTTAAAGTGACAATTATGCTCAAACATATAATCAACACTACCTGTTGTACCTAATGAACCACCAGCTTTACTAAAGTAACTACGAACGGCGCCAACAGTACGCGTATTATTATTGGTTGTCGTTTCAACTAATACTGCAACACCAAATGGACCATAGCCTTCAAAAACAACTTCTTTCCAATCCTCTTGATCTTTTTCTGTGGCCTTTTTTATAGCACGCTCAACATTATCCTTAGGCATATTAGCTGCCTTTGCATTTTGGATAAGTACTCTTAAACGTGGGTTAGCTTTTGGATCAGGACCGCTCTCTTTAACAGCAGTGGTTATTTCACGGCCAATTTTAGTGAAAGTTTTGGCCATTGTTCCCCAACGTTTTAGTTTCGTTGCCTTACGATATTCAAATGCGCGTCCCATATTTATATTTTAATATTCTGATTTTATAATTTGACTGACAAAGCTATAATTCCTATCATAAAAAATCAAACAATGCGATAAGTTTTATACTAAATATAAACAATAAGTTGTGTTGGGGTATAATTATCTATCTAATCAGATTGATTTGAACAAGTATGCCAAGCATCATTCTTTAGAAATATTGATAATAATATATTTAGCTTTTATAAGCTAAGGTAATATTCATTGAATTTTAAACTAATTACAACTCTGGTAAAACTATATTACTTCGAGTTAATACATGAATTAAACAAAATTATATGCAACAAGTAACCGACACTATCTTACTAATCAGACCTGCTAATTTTGGATACAATACGGAGACAGCAAGCTCAAATGCATTCCAGAATAACGTAGAACTATCTCCTAACCAAATTAAGGATAAATCATTATTAGAGTTTGATGAAGTAGTTAAACAATTAAGAGAAAACTTTATTAATGTAATCGTATTTGATGATACAATATCCCCAATCAAACCTGATGCTATATTTCCTAATAATTGGGCAAGCTATCATCATGATGGAAAGGTTTTATTATACCCAATGGCTGCGCCTAACAGACGCCTTGAGCGTAGAATGGATATTATTAATTCACTCTCTAAAGAATTTGAAATAAGTGAAATGATAGACTTATCTCATCACGAAAAAAAAGGTAAATATCTTGAATCTACCGGAAGTATAATATTCGATCATGTAAATAAAATAGCTTACGCTTGCTTATCAGATCGTACCAATAAGGAACTCTTGTTAGAAGTGTGTGATCTATTAAAATATAAACCAATACATTTTAACGCACTGGATGATAAAAATAAGGCTATATATCATACCAATGTAATGATGTGTATAACCGAAAATACAGCAATTGTATGCTTAGAGAGCATAAAAGATGCATCAGAAAAAAAGATAGTTACAGACTCATTAACCGAATCTGGTCACGAAATTATAGATATATCATTAAAACAAGTGAAGGCTTTAGCGGGAAATATGTTAGGCGTTATCAACAAAATGGGCGATCGCATATTAGTTATGTCGAAAAGCGCACACGAAAGTCTCAATACTGATCAGATAAACAATATATCAGAACATTCTAAAATACTACCATTAGATGTTAGTACAATTGAGAAGATAGGAGGAGGAAGCATAAGATGCATGATAGCTGAAATCTTTTTACAAAAGAAACCGTAGCATCATATTTTAATCTAAAGATTCTAATTCTGATCAAACAGAAAATACAAGAGCATAAAAAAGGCTGTCCAAAATGGACAGCCTTTATATTTTAGACTTAAATCTAATTATTGAATAATAGACTTAAATGTAGCATCTTCGATGAATTTACCGAACTCCATGTCTTTAGCAGCAGCAGCTTTTAAAGAATCATCAAGCTTAACAGCTTTACGTAAGCTATCAAATAATAAATCGTTATCAGCAGTGCGAGCACCAACGATAGCTTTTAAATAATATTTGAAACCTACTTCATGAGTATTTGCGTTTAATGTTGATAAAGCAGCATCATATTTAGTAGCTAATATTTTAGCTAAAGCAGCGTTACAAGATGTAGAGTTTCCGAAATAACGCATAGCAGCATCATAATCACCTTTGTGAATTGAAACGATTCCTAAGTTCTCATCTAACTCAGGTCCAGCTCCAGCAGCAGCTCCAAAAAACTCTTCAGCTTTAGCTAAATCACCTTCACGTAAAGCAATTACACCCAAATTATTGTTAATGATAGGATTGTTAGCGCTGATTTCATTAGCTTTTGTTAAAGAAGCTTTAGCTTCAGCTAATTTATCTTGCTTCACTAAGATGTAAGCTACATCGTTGTGACCTCTCCAACATTTAGGGAATACTTCGTTTACACTTTTGTAAATAGATAATTGCTCATCTAAATCTTCAGTTAAAGTAGCAGCATATAATAATTCTTCAACATTTAACTCTGAAGGATTAGAAGCAGCTAATTCTTTAATTTCTTCATCAGACTTACCAATTACTTCAACATCTACAGAAATCTGTGAACGACGTAATTTTGGTAAAACTTCATCAGCAATTGCTTTATAAGCCTCTGCCATATTTTTGATTTCTTTTTCACGTACTTCAGGATCTGAGTACATAGAAAGAACTCTTAAGATTAACTCTTTGTCTTGAATACTTGACTTCTCCATCATTTCTTGGAAACCTTCCCAATCTTCAGGAGTATTTTTTGTAGTTACAAAACCTTCTTCAGAAACATCAACTTTTGATCTTTTTAACTCTCTAGTTAAATAAGAAGCAGAGGCTTTTTGTCTTTTCTCAGAAAGAGATGTATTTAAATCTGTAGGACCATCTGGAGATGCATAAGCAGAAACTTTAGCTCCTTTGAAATTAATATTTTCAGCAGCTTTTGATTCTTTTACAAATGCTTTTAAAGCAGCAACCTCATCTTTTCTTAATTCAGTACCTCTCAATGAAGCTTGTTGAATAAGGAAGTAAACGTATGCCTCTTTAGACTCGTTAATTACTCTTTGGAAATTATCTTTTCCTAAAGCAACAGCAGCACCTTTATCTTTTACTAACTCGGCTGTAGCAATAACACCATCAGCAATTTTGTAATCATCAAACTCAGCAACTTTACTTCCTTTTGTAGCCTTGATACGAACTACTAACTCAGACACTTTCATGTTTTCGTTGTAAGGAACTGTTCCTGTGTAAGAATATTGTCCACCGTTAGCATAAGAAATAACTTGATTGTTACCTTCTACGCTCTCACCTTGTACTGTTTTTGATGGGAAAACTGTTTCACCACCATCATACTTAAGTACTGGCGTTAACTCAATAACAGCTTTCTTATCCATGTACTTTTCTGGAACTTTTACACTGATAGCTACATCTACGTTACCTGCATGTGCCTCCAATACTTCTGGAGTAACAGTATATTGTACGTCTGACGCTCCACCTTTCATCTTATTTAACCCAGCACAGCTAGCTAATAACGCTACTAAGGCTAATGAAGCAAAAATGTTGATACTTGATCTTTTCATAATAATTTAACCTAATTATATGTTTCCAATTAACTTTCTAAAATAATTGCACCTTCCATTTTTAGAGAGGTGCTACAAATTTAGTAATGTTTTTAATAAAAAAAAGAGTACTATTAATTAAATGCAAATATACACATCATAGGCAAATAACATAAATTTCACCTTGATTATGCTAAAAAAAAAATTCTGTTAATTATTTAAGGATATCCTTCTTATCACAATGATTAAAAAGTCAACTTAATTTTTCCTTAAAAAGTAATCCAATTAATAAATTTCCGTTTAAAAAAGGATATACTCGCTACAATCTTAAGATTTCTAACTAATGCATAGTAATACTAGCCAAGTTAGTAAATTCATTGATTCGACAACTTATGGTATCTATGTTGTAAAACAGACAAAAAACAATCGTTAGTGAATAATCCAAAACTAGAAAATTAGTCCGTTTTTTTTCATCTTCTTTTCAACACGCTTTCCCCAAAACCATCCCGATAATGTACCTAACAGCCATCCCATAACAACACCTGTTTTCATTAACTGTGGTTCGATAAGTCCTAAGAGAAACCCTATAAATAATCCCACTACCATCAATACAACAGTTTTATAAGATAAAACCAACCCTTTAGGGCGAATGCCATGAGCAGACTTGAGGTGTTGCATTGTTTCGTCCACCACGTTCTCAAATTCTACCAAATGATCATTCCCATCATCAAAAAATTCTTCAAATGCAATTGTAGATTCTTGTAGTTTACACCAATAATTTCTGCAATCAGGACATGAATCCTTTTTCGCCTCAAGCAATTCTCCAAGGCGCGGTAACATTTCAAAATTTGCTAAACGAGACTGAATTCGTGGCATTTTTTCCACTTTTTGATCAAGCTCATTTATCCAATCTTCACATGACTTTAATTCATTCATAATAATATATTATAATCTAAATGTAGAAATTTAGACAAAAAAAAAGGCCTCGAAAGGCCTTTTAATTATAGTAATCGTTTTATCAACTAGTTTTTCGGCTTACGCTCTGGACGAGGTAAAAGCACTTTGCGAGATAATTTTAATTTACCAGAACGCTGGTCAACTTCAATTAACTTCACTTCTACTTCTTCGCCTTCTTTAAGTGCATCTTCAACTTTCTCAAGTCTTTTCCACTCAATTTCAGAGATGTGTAATAAACCATCTTTACCTGGCATAATCTCAACGAATGCACCAAAAGGAACGATAGATTTTACTTTACCTTTGTAAACCTCTCCTACTTCAGGAACAGCTACAATACCTTTAATTTTTGCTAATGCAGCATTAATTGAATCCGCATTATCAGCAGAAATACTTACTTGTCCGAAATCACCATCTTCTTCGATAGTAACTGTAGACTCTGTAGTAGCTTGAATCTCTTGAATAATTTTTCCACCTGGTCCGATTACTGCACCGATCATATCTTTCGGAATAGTAATTTTCTCCATACGTGGAGCATGAGGCTTAAGATCGGCACGTGGCTCAGTCATTGTTTCCTCAATCTTATCCATAATATGTAAACGACCTTCGCGCGCTTGTAATAAAGCTTGCTCTAACACTTCGTAAGGTAAACCATCTACTTTAATATCCATTTGCGTAGCAGTAATACCATCGCGAGTACCTGTTACTTTAAAGTCCATATCACCTAAGTGATCCTCATCTCCTAAGATATCAGAAAGAACTGCAAATTTTTCAGAATCGGTAATTAATCCCATTGCAATACCTGTAACTGGTTTTTTAATAGGTACACCCGCGTCCATTAGAGCTAATGTTCCTGCACAAACTGTTGCCATTGATGACGAACCGTTTGATTCAAGAATATCAGACATAATACGAACTGTATATGGATAATCCTCAGGTAACATATCTTTTAGTGCTCTAAATGCTAAGTTACCATGACCAATCTCACGGCGGCTCGTACCACGTGAAGCACGTGCATCACCAGTTGAGAATGGAGGAAAGTTATAGTGTAATAAGAATCTTTCAGTTGTTCTGTTTAATACATCATCAACTAATTTTTCATCTAATTTAGTACCTAAAGTAACTGTTGCTAATGCTTGAGTTTCTCCACGTGTAAAGATAGATGAACCATGAGGACCTGGAAGGTAATCAACCTCAGACCAAATAGGACGAATCTCGTCAGTTTTACGACCATCTAAACGTACTCTTTCATCAAGAACACAACGGCGAACTGCTTCTTTTTCAACATCGTGGTAATATTTACCAATTAAACCTGCAGGAATTTCATCTTCCTCAGTATAATTAGCTGCAACATACTCTTCTTTAATGGCTGCAAATTTATCTGCACGCTCATGCTTTGGAAGACCTGCTTTTGCTACTTCGTATACTTTATCGTAGGTAGCTGCTTTGATATGATCAAATAATTCTTGATCATTCTCTTCGTGACAATACTCACGCTTAGTAGTAGCACCAACTGCTTCTGCTAATTCTATTTGAGCTTGACACTGAACTTTAATTGCATCGTGGGCGAATTTCATAGCTTCAAGCATTTCTGCTTCAGAAACTTCTTCCATTTCACCCTCTACCATTAAAATATTTTCCATCGTTGCACCAACAACAACTTCCATATCAGCAGCAGCTAATTGTGTACGTGTTGGATTAAGAATTAATTCTCCTTCAACGCGAGCTACTCTACATTCAGAGATTGGCCCATTAAACGGAATATCTGAAACTGCTAATGCAGCAGAAGCAGCTAAACCAGCTAAAGCATCAGGTAAATCTTCTTTATCACCAGAAATTAAGTTAATGGTAACAAATGTATCAGCGTGATAATCCTCTGGAAATAGAGGACGTAATGCTCTATCGACTAAACGACAAACCAATATTTCATTATCAGAAGGACGAGCCTCCCTTTTCATAAATCCACCTGGGAAACGACCTACGGCCGAAAATTTCTCTCTGTACTCTACAGATAAAGGCATAAAATCTGTACCCGGTGTAGCATCTTTTGCAGAAACTACTGTGGCTAGCAAATAAGTATTGCCCATTTTAACAACTACCGAACCGTCAGCCTGTTTAGCTAACTTCCCTGTTTCGATAGTAATTGATCTTCCATCGCCAAGATCAATAACTTTTTCAATTGGAGTAATCATATCTCTTTTCTTTTTCTCTTATTGTCGCCCAAATATATAGATTATATTCTTAATCAGCGATTTATTTTATGTGAAATACCTTGGTCCATAAAAAAAGGCAACCCACAATGGATTGCCTTTTTAATTTTTGAAGTTGGATTACTTACGAATACCTAATTCTTTAATTAAAGAACGGTATTTTTCAATGTCTTTGCTCTTGATATAATCAAGAAGACTTCTACGCTTACCAACTAATTTTTTCAAAGCGTGCTCTGTGCTATAATCTTTTCTATTAACCTTTAAATGCTCGGTTAAATGCGAGATACGGTAGGTAAATAGTGCCACCTGGCCTTCAGAAGAACCAGTATCAGTATTAGACTTTCCGTATTTTTCGAAGATTTCTTGCTTCTTTTCTGCTGTTAAATACATAACGCTGTTTATTTATATGATAAAAATTGCGGTGCAAAGATAATTATAATTTGATTCTCTGCAACCTATAGCTTAATTTATTTTTAATCAAGTAATTATTCAGCATCAATGCATTTGACTAATGCTTATTTCCCTTGCTCCTCAGCCATTTTATTCATCTCTTGATTGTAAATTTCTTCAAATTTCTTTTTGTCATAGTCAACTTGAAGTTTAGCATCATTAGAGATTCTGTTATTCATGCTATTCATCAAGTCTTCTTTATCAACCTCAATGGCAACAAATGATCTGTATTTTCCATCTGGCAATACACTTGATTTCTCGCAAGCAACAACAATATTACTAATTGTTTCATCAGCAACCTCACGAGTTAAGTTCTCAAATTTTTGTTCAAATTCTGATGCTGATCCCATTTCACGTTCATTCACATAACGATCCGTAACCGATTTTGTGTTTGATTGAATTAAAGTTACCAAACGTTGTTTGGCTAATAACAATGCTTTTTCTTTTGAAAGAGTTAAATCACTACTTGTTGCCATTGAGAATGAACGGAAAGTATTTTTATCTGACCTACCATCTTTTTCACAAGGTAAATCTTCTAAAACTTGACCAACCTCGCTATTAGTTGCTACTTTCTCTTTCGACTTACAGCTGTATACTCCAAATGATACTACTAGAGCTATGGCGCTCAACTTTAATACTTTTGATAATTTCATAACTATTCGTTTTTGGTTTTTTATACTAATACTCTTAACCTAAGCAACAAAAAATAGGCCATTAAACTTAGGATAATGAATACAATTAAAACTTATACTTGAGATTCTTGCAATATTTTTTTAAACTTTTCAACCTGCTCGTGTGTACCTAAAATAAAAAGCTTATCTTCTTTTGATATCTTTATTTGAGGAGAAGGGTTAAAAATATAAGTACCTTCTGGTGTTTTTAAGCCCACCAAATTAGCACCTGTTTTCTTTCTAAGGTTCAACTCATGAATATTCATTTTAGTATTCTCTTCAGAAATATGATCGCACGAAATCTCGGTTAAACGCACATCCATACTTCGTTGTAAAAGAATATTCTCAACAAACTCCACTACATCGGGCTGAGTAACAAGCTTAGCCATACGCTGCCCTCCTATTCTATCCGGCATGATAACATTAGTAGCACCAGCATGTCTCAACTTTAAGTCAGACCTAAACTCGCTTGCTCTACTAATAATTTTAAGCTTCGGATTCATTTCACGGGCTGTTAAAACTACAAAAATATTATCAGCATCATTGGGCAAAGCTGTAATTAATGCCTTTGCTTTTCTAATTTGAGCCATTTCAAGCACCTCTTCAGAACTTGCATCACCCTGTACGTATAGTAGTTTCGGATCTTCGAGAATACGCGCCACAACATGATCGCGTTTTTCTAAAATAACAAACTTCTCCCCATGTTCTTTTAATTCAACACAGGCCTGAAATCCGTTACGCCCATAACCACAAACCACCACATGGTTTTCGAGTTTTACAATTTGTTTTTTCACTTGATACTGTTTATATGATTGTTGCAATGCTCCTTCTACCACCAAACGAGTAACAGAAGTAATTACATAACCGAAAATTCCGAAACTAAAGATAATGAGAAGAACTGTAAATAACTTACCGCCATCTGACAAAGGAACAACTTCTCTGAACCCCACAGTGGAAATTGTAATCATGGTCATGTAAAGTGCATCGATAAAACGTGCACCTTCAATAAGCATAAAACCAATAGCACCAACAACAACTATTAATAGCAAGGCACTTACGCCATATACAATGGCTCTAAAATTATCTAAGTAGGGTACTCCTTTATTCACAGTTACTATTTAATGGCTAATACTTGATGACCTATTCTGCAGTGCAAGCACTTTTTAAGTTTACAATAATTATTAAACAAATATATTAAAGCCTGAGAATCTCCGGCACTTTTAACAGGTATTTCATTACACTTCCATTGATTAATTATTGAATTTCGTTCAGGTTTCATTTCAGAAAGCCATTTTAAGGCCTTTTGTTCATAGCTTACATTGCCATTCTTTTTACCAAATGTAAAAATATAAGGTATTATTGTATTGATGATGATATTTGAAATTGAAGTTTTTCCTAATCGTTTCTGAGTATCTTTAGATTCTTTACTGAAGGTATAATGCTTATCCCAGTAAACTGAGGCATCTACATTTAATAGTTTCTCAATATTTCTAATTTCTTGCTCCTCGGTTAAATTGCCAAAAACGCCTTTTAATTTATGCATCAAATTGGCTAACTGAGATATTCTAATGGTCGGGAAATTACTCGGACGCAATCTTAAAAATTTCCAAAGAAAAGAATCCATCGGCTTTAAGCCGTGCTTTTGTTTTAAAAACTGATAATCTGTCTGAAGCCGGGCGTAGTAATTATCGCCACCTGGCTCACTTAACATTCCGGCCTGACCGAATAGTAAAGCCTCTAATAAATCAATATCGTTACTATATTTTAAAAGGACTGATAGCGGAATAGATTGAGCCAATAGCTCAAAGGCAGTGCCATTTACACCCAATCCGAAACTTCGAAATAAGAGACGATAAAAAACCTCATCCCAATTATTGGTTGTATTATTTAACAAATGCTCTATGGAGTTTACTTTATGCTCTAAACGTTCAACTAACATTCGTTGTACCCATAAAGATATTTCAAAGGAGTTAATCTGATGCAAATGAGAGGCACATGCTAAATCGTGTACACTTGATGTTAAACTTAAATATTCATCATATAAATCTTCTGAATATTTTATCTCCAAACATGGAATTACCTCACCTTTCTGGTTTATTGCATCCTGATCAAACTGAGTAACAACATGCAAAATAACATTACTGTAGGCCTTATCTGTTTGGTGATTATGAGCAAGCCAATCGGAACTTTTTATATGAATTTCAACATTGCCAGCCCAAAGTGTATTCTCAATCTTAACTTTTGAGTTAAAGAAATCGGCACCAGCATTTGTATTTAGTTCACCAGGATTTATAATCTCAATTGTTTTACCACAAACAGTAAGGAGGTTATCGAGCTTGAATAATTTATGCTTCCATATATATTGTATGAATTCTTCATTTATCATGGAGTGTAAGTCTTAGGTTTAATACTGACCATTAAGATACACAACAATATATACAAACAAAAAAAGCTCCCATAAATGGAAGCTTTTTAAATATGATAATAGTTTTTTATCTACAATAAACCTTTGGCTTTTAAAAGATCAGCCATTTCTAACTGAACCTCTTTGGCTGCCTCGCCTGCTTTTACAGCAAAGTCTTCTTGGTTGCTAGCATAAATAATACCACGCGAAGAGTTTACTAATAAACCACACTTGCTATTTAATCCGTTTTCGGCCACTTCTTTTAAGCTTCCGCCCTGAGCACCAACTCCAGGTACTAATAAAAAGTGATTTGGAATTATATTTCTAATCTCTTGAAGCTTTTCTGCTTTAGTAGCTCCAACAACGTACATTAAATTCTCTTCGGTACCCCACTCTGATGACTTTTTAATTACTTTTTCAAATAATCTTTCATCCCCTTCGGTTACATACTGAAAATCTGCAGCTCCTTTATTCGATGTTAAAGCCAATAAAATAACCCACTTATCAAGGTAAGTCATAAAAGGCTTCACTGAATCCTCGCCCATATAAGGCGCAACAGTTACTGAATCAAAGTCCATTGTATCGAAGAATGCTTTGGCATACATATTAGAAGTATTTCCAATATCACCACGTTTAGCATCTGCAATAACAAAAATCTCAGGATAGTTATTTTTAATATACTTCACAGTTTTATCTAAACTGTTCCATCCTTCAACACCCATACTTTCGTAGAATGCTAAGTTTGGCTTGTAAGCAACAGTGAATTCCTGAGTAGCATCAATAATTTCTTTATTGAATGCGAAAATAGGATCTGTTGTTTCTTTAAGATGTTGAGGAATTTTAGCGATATCAGTATCTAAACCAACGCATAAAAAACTTTTCTTCTTCTTTATATTTTCAAATAACTCTTGAGAATTCATTACTTCTAATTTAGCATCTAGCAACAGCTAGATTTATTACTAACTAATTTTTAATACTCTACCGAACCTTATTCAAGTTCACTAGCCTTTAAGCGCTCTGCATTTTCCTCTACAATTAAGCGATCGATGATACCTTGAATATCACCATCCATAACTGCAGGAAGATTATACATTGTAAAGTTTACGCGGTGATCGGTAACTCTACCTTGTGGATAATTGTAAGTACGAATCTTAGCTGAACGGTCACCAGTAGAAACCATTGTTTTACGCTTAGATGAAATAGCATCCAGGTACTTTTGGTACTCTAAATTGTATAAACGAGTACGTAACTCGATCATTGCTTTATCTAAGTTTTTAAGCTGCGATTTCTGATCCTGACAAGTAACCACAATACCTGAAGGAATGTGTGTTAAACGGATGGCCGAATAAGTAGTATTTACCGACTGACCACCAGGCCCTGATGAACAATAAGTATCCTTACGAATATCCTCTGTTCTTAAATCGATATCAAACTCTTCAGCCTCAGGTAATACAGCAACCGAAATAGCTGAAGTATGTACACGACCTTGTGTTTCTGTTTGCGGTACACGTTGCACACGATGAACACCCGATTCGTATTTTAAGATACCATAAACGCCGTTTCCGGTAACATTAAAAACCACCTCTTTAAAACCACCAGAAGTACCTTCGCTTGAATTAGTAACAGATACTTTCCAACCTTGTTTTTCGCAATATTTGGTGTACATGCGGAACATTTCACCAGCAAAAATACTGGCCTCATCGCCACCTGCACCTGCGCGTAATTCAACCACACAGTTTTTATCATCTTCGGGATCGGCAGGAATTAACAGTAACTTGATATCTTCTTCCATTTGCGGAAGTTTAGCCTCAAGCTCGTCTAATTCCATTTTAGCCATCTCCTTCATTTCAGCATCGTCCTCTTCCTTAAGAATAGTTCTAGCCTCGTCGATGTTTTCGAGCGTAGTTTTATACTCATCGTGAGCAGTTACTACACGCTCTAATTCTTTATATTCTTTATTGAGCTTGATATACCTTTTAGTATCAGCAATCACCTCTGGGTCTGTAATTTGTTCCGACACTTCTTGGAACTTGATTACTACGCCACCCAACATTTCTAATAATTTATTCTCGCCCATTTTATTTTTGTTTTAAATATTCAATTATCAAGTTATTCTTCACACAATAGTGTTATTTGTTTACCAGATAATTGTAGCTAATATTTAAACTTACCGAATTCACTTTCGATAGTTAATTCAGTTTTTTCGCTTGCCTCAACTCTACCCACAATTTGTGCATCGATATTGAAAGACTCGCTTATTTTAATAATGTCTTCTGCAATTTCTTGAGGAACATAAATCTCCATACGGTGTCCCATATTGAACACTTTATACATTTCGTCCCAAGCTGTACCCGATTGTTCTTGAATTGTTTTAAACAATGGAGGAACCGGGAATAAGTTATCTTTTATAACATGTACATTCTCAACAAAGTGAAGCACTTTTGTTTGTGCACCACCAGAACAATGCACCATTCCGCTAATTTGAGAACGATGTGCATCTAAAATTTTCTTGATTACCGGAGCATAAGTACGTGTTGCAGATAAAACTAATTTACCGGCATCAATATCTACACCTTCAACAGCATCCGTTAATTTTAATCCGCCCGAGTAAACTAAATCAGAAGGAACTGAAGGATCGAAACTCTCAGGGTATTTATCGGCTAAATATTTAGCAAATACATCGTGACGAGCAGAAGTTAATCCGTTACTTCCCATACCACCGTTGTACTCTTTTTCGTAGCTAGCCGTACCTGAAGATGAAAGACCAACAATTACATCGCCCGCTTTAATGTTATGATTTGAGATTACCTCATTGCGCTTCATACGGCAAGTAACCGTTGAATCAACAATAATGGTACGCACTAAATCACCCACATCAGCCGTTTCGCCGCCTGTTCCATGAATAGAAATACCCATTTCGCGTAGCTCAGCCAATAACTCCTCAGTACCATTAATGATAGCTGAGATTACCTCACCAGGCACTAAATTTTTATTTCTACCGATGGTTGATGAAACTAAGATACTGTCGGTAGCACCAACACATAATAAATCATCAAGGTTCATGATAAGGGCATCTTGAGCAATACCTTTCCAAACAGAAATATCTCCTGTTTCTTTCCAATATAAATAGGCTAAAGAAGACTTTGTACCAGCACCATCAGCGTGCATGATATTACAATATGCTTCATCACCGCCCAAAATATCAGGTATAATTTTACAAAATGCTTTTGGATATAAGCCTTTATCAATGTTTTTTATTGCGTTATGAACATCCTCTTTAGATGCCGAAACGCCTCTCTGATTGTATCTTGAATCTGAACTCACAAATTTTTCTTTAAGAAATTCGGAGGACAAAAGTAATACAAATTACTTAGAAAAATGAAGTTTATGGTTTAAAAGCTTTCGTAAAACAATTCTTAAACAAGCTTAGCATTAGTAAAAAATCAATGGTAAACACTCAAAAATGATTTCAATTGATTTTAAGCTGTTTTGCCGTGGCAAAGTGCCAAAGCTCATTTAAGACTTAGGCAGTGAATGGCAGTTTGCCAAAGCTTATTTAAAACCTAGGCACGTAATGGCAAAGCGCCAAAGCTAATTTAAGACTTAAGCAGCGAATGGCATTTTGCCAAAGCTCAACCAAAACCTAAGTAGCCAATGGCAAGATGCCAAAGCCCGTTTAAAACATAAGTATAGAATGGCAAGGTGCCAACGCTCGAAAAAAACCTAGGCAAGCTTTGGCAACACGTAAACGACTTCAACAATAAGCATAGATTTAAACGGTACCTTATCAAAGGTAAAAATCTACAATGTCACAGATATATAGATTTACCCCAACCTTAGTTTACCTTCTGAAGGGGCTTTTCCATTACTATATTGTATTCGAAGCTTTTATCATTCACTTCTCCACTGGTAGAAAACTTCACCTTTTTATTAAGATATCCTTCCGCTGCAACTAAGAAAACATAATCGGTATTTGGCTTTAGTTTTACCTTAAACTTACCATCCGATGGTGATTTTACTTTCATAGTAGTACCATCACTTCCAATCAATCGCAGATAAGAACCTGTTACTATTTCCTCGTTATTATTGGTAATTAAACCGGTAAGATAAAAGTTTAATTTAGGTAAAACGAAACTATATATATTATCAATCCCTTTTGTACTGCCTCGCGAAGACGAAAATAATCCTACTTCATCCTTCCCTTGAAATACGATGCCAAAATCATCGCCAATACTATTTATTGGTTCACCCATATTGGTAACATCCCAGTTACCTTCTTCATTTAATTCTGCTTTAAATAAATCTAAACCACCGAATCCAATATGTGTATCTGAACTAAAGTACAGAATGCCATCCTTACGGATAAAAGGAAACATTTCGTTACCCGGAGTATTTATTGCCGATCCCATATTTATAGGTTCACCCCATTGTCCTTCTCCTGCTTTTTCAGCTTTCCAAATATCCTTACCTCCATAACCACCTTCCATATCGCTAACAAAGTATAAGGTTTCTCCATCAGCAGAAAGAGCTGGATGTGCAATTACAGTACTGTCGAGCAAAGTACTATCCAAGGCCAGACTTGCGTTAATTGGTTCGCCCCACTGCCCTCCTTGTCGTTTACACGAAACAACCTCGGCCCCTGTAGGTTTTTCATTATCGAATTTACACCTGGTAAAAAACAGCTCTTTGCCATCGTGAGAAACAAATGGAGAACCATCGTCGAATTTAGGATTATTGATGGGCTCCTCAAATGGAGCCGGATCTTCCCATGCCCCTTTGGCATTCTTCTTAGAATAAAAGATACTTGAGGTACCCTGACCGGTAATTCTATTTTTACGCTTACTTTTTCCCTCTACACGCATAGAGGCGAAAACCACGTAATCAAACTCTGTACCTGCATAGGTAGGAGAATAATCGCTGTATTTACTGTTTAAATCTTTCTCCTTAGCTATAATGTATCGATTGGGTTGTGGTTCTTTTTGCAGCATCATGCACGATGCTAAACCACGTTGTGCTCTAATATCAGCAGGCACCTTCTCTAAATATTCTTCATACTCAGGTATTGCCTTATCAAGCTTACCGGCTTTACGGTAACTTTCGGCCATGTAAAATTGAGCCTCACGTTCTGGGTACTCGTAACGAACCGCTTTTGAGTAGGCTGATGCGGCCTTCAAAGGTTTATTGGTTATACGATAACTCTCGCCCATATACCAGGCATATTCACCTTTATAGTATCTGTTTTTCTCTTTTGCATAAGCTTTTTTGTATAACTCAGCAGCACGAGTATATTCACCAATAGAAAACGACTTTTTGGCTTGAGTAAGTTTCTTACTTCCAGAACACGCAGTGATCAAGACAATAACAACTAAGTAAAGTATATTAAATTTTCGCATTGGTATAAACC
The DNA here is from genome assembly GCF_947489045.1 of Saccharicrinis aurantiacus. NCBI lineage: Bacteria > Pseudomonadati > Bacteroidota > Bacteroidia > Marinilabiliales > Marinilabiliaceae > Saccharicrinis > Saccharicrinis aurantiacus. The sequence goes on along the minus strand of NZ_CANLCN010000005.1, from coordinate 243,990 downwards.
ACAATTTTCAAATGAGTTGTAAAAATAGATAAAAATACCTCAATAAAAACGTTGATAAGAAGTGTTATATTGTACAAACTTATAAAAACAGTTTTTTTTTATAAACTAAAACCAGTATTACATATTACAACAAATAAAGATATTTACACTTTATGTACGAAAACTTAATAACATTTACATTTTCAGCATTAACTGCATTCTTTGCTATAATGAATCCCATAGCAAACACTCCAATTTTCATAGGATTGGTAGATGGACAGAACCCTAAGCAGAAAAAGAAAACAGCTAAAACTGCTTGCATCACCGCATTTTTAATTGTTACTGTTTTTATTCTATTAGGCAAATATATCTTTAGCGCTTTTGGCATTACCATTCCTGCTTTTAAAATTACTGGTGGTATCCTATTGTTTTATGTAGGATTTGAAATGCTACAGTCTAAAAAATCTAAAATTAAACACAACCAAATTGAAATTGAAGAAGATGACACTCTCGCTATTTCTCCTTTAGCAATCCCGATATTAGCAGGCCCTGGAACTATAGTAACAGCTATGAACTTTGTAACAAAAAGCGATTTTATCCATATAGGAATACTAATAGCCTCATTTGCAATAATGATAGGCTTAACTTACCTATTTTTTAGATTAAGCGATAAGGTAGTGAGTATTTTAGGAGTCAACTTAATTACTGTTATACGCAAAATTATGGGGCTAATACTTGCGATTATGGGCACTGGAATGACAATAGAAGGAGTAAAGCTAGCTTTCCTGAATTAATACATATTACAAAAACAAAAAAGGGTCGCAAATTGCGACCCTTATATCTGAAGTATTCTGAATACTATAAGTTGAATAAAATCTCACGATATTTTGGCAATGGCCACATTTCATCGTCAACGATTAATTCTAATTTATCAACATGATAACGAATTTGATCTAAGAAAGGACGAACTTTTTCATCGTAAGCATAAGCTTTATCTAAACCTTCTTCGATTTTATTACACTCTTTACGAGCTTCAATCATTTCTCCTCTCATCTTCTTAATTGCAGAAGTATGTGAAGAAATAGCTTTAATTAACTCTAAACGACTTCCAGCAAGAGCTTCAAACTCATCAGCAGGGAAAAGATCTTTAAGACCTTGTACATTCTGAATTAACTTAGTTTGATAAGCTACTGCAGTTGGTACAATATGGTTGATTGCTAAATCACCTAATACACGCGCTTCAATTTGAATTTTGTAAGTGAACTTCTCTAATTCAACTTCAACACGAGCCTCAAGCTCTTTTTCACTCATAATACCACCGTCAACTAATACTTTTTTAGATGGAGCATCAAGGTAAGTACTTAATGATTGTGGTACACTTGTAATGTTAGTTAAACCTCTTTTTTCAGCTTCAACTTTCCACTCATCAGAGTAACCATCACCATTAAAACGAATTGGTTCGAAAGCAATAATCATCTTCTTAAGAACTTGGAAGATAGCTTCGTCTTTCTTAACACCTGATTCAATAATAGCGTCTACAGCTACTTTAAACTCTTTTAATTCAGCTGCAACAGCTGCACTTAACATTGTTGTAGATACAGCTGCATTAGAAGCAGAACCTACAGCACGGAACTCAAAACGGTTTCCTGTAAATGCAAACGGTGAAGTACGGTTACGATCTGTATTATCTAAGATAATTTCAGGAATACGTCCGATACCTAATTTAAGAGCTGTTTTCTCATCCGGAGTCATTTTGTGATCTGGTACCTCAGCTACAATTTTATCTAACATGGCAGAAACTTCAGTTCCTAAGAATGCAGAGATAATTGCTGGAGGAGCCTCGTTAGCACCTAAACGGTGGCTATTAGAAGCTGTTAATATAGATGCACGTAATAAATCTTGGTTTTTATATACAGCCATTAATGTGTTAACCACAAAAGTTAAGAACTGTAAGTTTCCTTTAGGATTTTTACCAGGAGCTAATAAAACTACACCTGTATCAGTTCCTAAAGACCAGTTGTTATGCTTACCAGAACCGTTGATTCCAGCATATGGCTTCTCATGGAATAAAACACGGAATTTATGGTGACGCGCAACACGCTTCATCACATCCATGATTAACTGGTTATGGTCATTACCTAAGTTAGCCTCTTCGTAAATTGGAGCAAGCTCGAATTGTGAAGGAGCCACCTCGTTATGACGAGTTTTAATAGGCATACCTAATTTATGCGCTTCAACTTCTAACTCAATCATGAATTTAGATACACGCTCTGGAATAGAACCAAAGTAGTGGTCATCTAATTGTTGATCTTTAGAAGAAGAGTGTCCCATTAAAGTACGACCTGTTAAAGCGATATCAGGACGAGCTTGATAAAGAGCCTCATCAATTAAGAAATACTCTTGCTCCCAACCCATGTTGGTATGTACTTTTGTTACATTTTTATCAAAATATTGACAAACTGCAGTTGCAGCCTCATCAACAGCAGCTAGTGCTTTTAATAAAGGAGTTTTATAATCTAATGCCTCACCTGTATATGAAATAAATACAGTAGGAATACATAATGTAGTACCTACGATAAATGCTGGTGAAGAAGTATCCCAAGCTGTATAACCACGAGCTTCGAATGTTTGACGAATACCACCATTAGGGAAAGAAGAAGCATCAGGCTCTTGCTGTGCTAATAATTTTCCTGAAAAGTTTTCGATGATAGAACCATCATCACCATAATCGATAAAACCATCATGCTTTTCAGCAGTTCCATCAGTTAATGGTTGAAACCAGTGAGTATAGTGTGTTGCACCATTTTCAATAGCCCAAGCTTTCATACCTGAAGCAATACCATCGGCTTGCTTACGGTCAATTGTACCACCTTTTTGGCTTGCAGATTGAACTGCTTGGAAAGCATCTCCTGAAAGGTACTTTCTCATTGTATCCTTATTGAATACATTTTGCCCGTAATAATCAGTTACCTTATTTGATGGTAACGTTACTTCTTTAGCTGATCTAGAAAGAAGCTCTGATAATGCTTGAAATCTTAATGTTGCCATAATTCTTTATAAAAATTAAGTTTTTCTTCGAGTTAGCGAAGCAAAAATATATAATTTCAATTTAAAACCTCGAAAAAATGCTTTTTTTTTCAAAAAAGTGAGGACTTTAACAAAAATAAAGACATTTTTAAGCCAAATACACCCTATTTATTAACACTTCCTTAATTATTTTTTAATTTCAATCGGATCTAAGCTCAAAAAAACACGGAGCCCAAAATATTTTAACACTTTCAAAGCTTATTTACTTACAAATTGTAAGTAAAGTGAACTTTTATTTGTTTATTCTAGCTGTATAAAACCAAAAATAGGCTGAATAAAGAATTATTCAGCCTACTTATTAACAAAATATAAGTTTTACTTAGATAAGTCTGCAAACTCTTTATAAAAGTATGGAATAGCTTCGATACCTGTATAAAATTGCTCTAAAGGATAATTCTCATTTGGTGAGTGAATAGCATCCGACTCTAAACCAAAGCCCATTAAAACAGTTTTTACACCTAATATTTTTTCAAACTCAGATATAATTGGAATTGATCCTCCGCTACGAACAGGAACTGGTTTACGACTGTATACCTTTTCATAGGCACGCTCTGCTGCCTGATAGGCCGGCAAGTCAATAGGACAAACATAACCTTGACCTCCGTGTAAGGATGTTACTTTTACTTTTACACAATCGGGCGCAATGCTTTCAAAATGCGCTTTAAATAACTCCGCTATCTTTTCATGATCTTGATTTGGCACTAAACGTGATGAAATTTTAGCGTAAGCTTTTGATGGTAGCACTGTTTTTGCACCTTCGCCAGTATAGCCACCCCATATACCACAAACATCAAATGATGGACGAATTCCGGTATGCTCACTTGGTGTATACCCAGCTTCACCCAATAAGGCATCTACCCCAATAGCGCTTTTATACACTTCGGGATCGAATGGTGCTTGTGCCATTTTTTTACGTTCGGCATCTGAAACCTCAATCACATCATCGTAAAAACCAGGTATAGTTATATGACCATTCTCGTCGGTCATTTGAGCAATTAACTTAGTAAGTTCGTTAATTGGATTCGCAACTGCTCCTCCAAATAAACCAGAGTGCAAATCTCTATTAGGACCTGTTACTTCAACCTCCCAATAAGCCAAGCCACGCAGACCGGTGGTAATTGATGGAATACCTGGCGCTATCATAGAGGTATCTGAAACCAAAATCACATCACTCTTCAACATTTCTTTATGTGCCTCGCAAAAAGCAGGTAAATTCACAGAACCCACTTCCTCCTCACCTTCGATAAGGAATTTTACATTGCAAGGCAGCTGATTGGTTTTAACCATAAACTCAAAAGCCTTTGCATGCATAAAACTTTGTCCTTTATCATCATCCGCACCACGAGCTATTATTTTACCATCTTTAATAATCGGTTCAAACGGATCGCTTTCCCATAAATCAACCGGATCAACAGGCATCACATCCATATGAGCATAAACCAAAACTGTTGGTAATTTCTCATCAATTATTTTTTCGCCATAGGTAATTGGATTACCTGGCGTTTCAAAAATCTTTGCTTTATCAGCACCACCCTCCAATAGAATTTTCTTCCATTGCTCAGCACATTTGTACATATCAGGCTTATGACTTTCGATACTACTAATAGATGGAATTCGAATTAATTCAAATAACTCATCTAAAAAACGTTGCTTATTATCGCTTATGTATGTTTTTAACCCTTCCATAATAATTGTATTTTTTACCTTATCCATGCATTGTTATATCATAATAATAAGGTAACGATTAAATTTAGTGCAATGTAGAGAAGCAAAAGAGCTGAAAGAATGAGCATTGTCAAGTATCTATAAAAATAGATCGCCAGAATTTAGATAATAGGCATTAAAAATTCGCCGCAACATGAATTATCACAAAATTAGGCACGACTATTTAAAATTAATCACAAAATTACGTTGCGTATCTCTACCTGGAGATTTCTTCTCGTTAAATGGACTAGTGCGTTTTAAATAATCAATGATATCAAAAACATTATCGGCATTAGCCATTTTACTATGCATTAAATAGCTGCCCGCAACCGTTCCAGTTCTGCCAACACCTCCAACACAATGGAAATAAACGGGCTTATTTTCCACTAAACTGTCATCTATTATTTCAGCAATCTCACGCATGGTTTCAACAGTAGGAATTGAGGCATCTTCAACTGGTTTTCTGTACATTTTAGCCTCTGATGAATTAAAGTGTGCATCGTACCTAAAGTTAGGCGATCCATCTTTTTGTGTTTCATCTTCTTCAGTCAGGTTTACAAAGGTTTTTATACCAAGTGCTAATAAAGCATCTAATTCTTCTTGCGTTTTAGGATATTTACCTGCCAATAATTTACCGGGTATAATCCAATAACTATGCTCAAAAGGCAATACATTACTCATACCATCACATTTTAAAATTTTACTCTGATAAAGATATACCAAACAAAAAAAGGAATGATTAAATCATTCCTTTTTCTTTTAAATATTCTTCTGAAGCTTCCATTTCTTTATAGAACTCTTCTCCGTATTTTCTGATAAGAGGTTCTTTCAGGAATCGATATACCGAAACTCCCTTCTTCTCTCCCAACTCGATAGCATCTTTGCAAATTGGCCAAACATCATAATTTAATGCTTCGCCTTGCGATAACTTTTTAGTACGAATTGGATATAGATGACAAGAAATTGGTTTACGGAAATTTACCTTACCTTCTTTCCAGGCCATCTCTATAGCACAATGTATTCCACCTTTCTCATCAAAGTAAGTATACACGCACTCTTTACCATTTACTATAGGCGTTACCAATTCATCTTCAAAGTCGATTACCGAAGTACCTTCTTCTTCAATTACCTGAATTGATTCTTCAGAAAGTAAATCTTTAATTTTAGGATAGATTTCTTCAATAATATCAGCTTCCTCTTTTTCAAGTGGCGCACCAGAATCACCTTCAACACAGCAAATGCCATGACACTTGGCAATATTACAGATGAACTTTTTTTCGAATAGGTCGAGGCTTAATATTTTATCTTCGATTTGAATCATGTGAAATAAGTATAAAGGTTATAGTATAAAGACAAAAGACTGATCTGCAACACAAAGAAGCAAATCAGTCTTAATACTTATGTCTTGATACTTATGTCTTATTTTAAAGTAATTAAAGACTTACCTGTCATGTCAGCAGGTTGCTCAACTCCCATTAATTGTAGGATTGATGGAGCAACATCAGCTAATACACCATCAGCAACTTCACCTTGACGCTCAGTAACCCAAACAAATGGTACTGGGTTTAAGGAGTGAGCTGTATTTGGAGAGCCATCAGCATTAACAGCATTATCAGCATTACCATGATCGGCAATAATAATAGCTTCGTAACCATTTGCTTTGGCAGCTTCAATAACTCCTTCTAAACACTCATCAACAGCAGCAACTGCTTTTTCGATTGCTTCATAAACTCCTGTATGACCAACCATATCAGTATTGGCAAAGTTTAATGTGATGTAGTCAAATTTATTAGCATTTAACTCAGCAACAACTTTATCTTTTACCTCGTAAGCACTCATCTCAGGCTGTAAATCGTAAGTAGCTACTTTTGGAGAGTTTACTAAGATACGCTCTTCGCCTTCGAACTCAGCCTCGCGACCTCCTGAAAAGAAGAATGTAACGTGTGCATATTTTTCTGTTTCAGCAATACGTAATTGCTTTAAACCTGCAGTTGCCACAACTTCACCAATTGTATTTTGTACATTTTCTTTATCAAAAAGAATGTGCATTCCTTCGAATTTAGCATCATAAGGAGTCATTGTACAATAGTGTAAAGGAATTGTTTTCATTCCTTCTTCTGGCATATCTTGTTGAGTTAATACTTGCGTTAACTCTTTTGCTCTATCGTTACGGTAGTTGAAGAATACAATTACATCACCTTCTTCGATTTTTGCAACTGCATTTCCATCAGCATCAACTTTTACAATTGGCTTGATGAACTCATCAGTTACATCAGCATCGTAAGAAGCTTGAATAGCAGCAGTCACATCTGTAGTTGACTCTTCGCCAACACCAGCTACCATTGCATCGTAAGCTACTTTGATACGCTCCCATCGCTTATCGCGATCCATTGCATAATAACGACCTGTAGCACTTGCTACTTGACCTACTGATTTAGCCATGTGAGCTTCTAACTCAGTCATGAAACCTTTACCACTTTTTGGGTCAGTATCTCTACCATCCATAAAAGCATGTACAAAAACATCAGTTAAACCATTGTCTTTAGCTACATCTAATAAAGCGTGAATGTGTGCTTGACTACTATGAACACCACCTTGAGACATTAATCCTAAAAGGTGAACTTTTTTGTTGTTTTCTTTAGCGTAAGCATATGCTTTTTTAAGCTCTGGGTTTTCAGCAAGAGATCCGTCTTCACAAGCTTTGTTAATTTTAACTAAGTCTTGAAAAACAACTCTACCAGCACCAATATTAAGGTGACCTACTTCAGAATTTCCCATTTGCCCATCAGGCAAACCAACAAATTCGCCAGAAGCTTGCAGTTGAGAGGTTGGATATTTTTCAACTAATTTATTCCAATAAGGAGGATTTACAGTTGAGATTACGTCAGATTTTGATTTGTTTCCAAATCCCCATCCATCAAGAATAACAAGAATCGTTTTCTTATCCATGATAATTATATTTTATTATATGTATTAACTATTTTGAATAATTCTAAATTGTGCGCAAAATTATCTAATTATAAGCTAAAAACAAATTATATAGACAGCTACTTATTGTATCAGCGCCTCTTTTAATAATTTATAACTTTAGTTTTACATACATCTATTTAAAAAATGGGTTTAATAATAAATATTAAGCACAAAAGTTTTACGTTGATTTAAAGGATAAGTAGGAGCAATTATTAATTTTGTGAACCGATAAGTATAATGTAAAAAACATAATATTTCGTATGGCGAGTAAGTCAAGAAAAAGTAAAGCAAAACAACCAAGCCTAATCGACAAGCTAAAGGTGAAGCTAAGTGATTTTAGAGTTCGTATTATTAGCGGATTGTTCTTAATAGGCTTTTCAATATTTTTATTTGTTGCATTTATATCCTTCATTTTTACAGGAGGTGCTGATCACAGTAAGTTTAACATCGATTTTTTTGAGTTTATTAGTAATTCAGATATCAATGTTGAGAACTGGACTGGTAAAATTGGTGCCTATTTTGCTGATTTATTTATCAACACAGGGGCAGGCATTAGTGCCATTTCAATTATTGCAGTATTAATTGTTTTGGCATTCCGTTTATTTAGAATACGAATTACATCGCTAAAGAAAACCGTGCTCAATAGTTTTTTTATTACAGCGTGGCTATCTACTTTTTTAGGTTATCTGTTTATCTCATCAGTTAACGATAGATATTTACTACTAGGTGGCGAGATGGGCTATTTCACCAGCAAATGGATTGTATCTGCCTTGGGCAATGTGGGTATAATTTTAGTTCTTTGCTTTACTCTTACTACTTATTTAGCCTTTACCTTTGAAGGATTTATTCCGGCGGTTAAAAAGCTATTCGCAAAGAAAGAACCCATCCCAAATACGGTATCAAATGCTAACACAAGTGTTGATAATGTACAAAACGAAGAAACTGTAATTACGGAAGAACCAATAGCAGAAGAAGAGATAACTACTACTGATAGTAAGGAAGAGACTGTTGCTGAAGAGGAGGAATCGTTTACCATTACAAAACCCATTGAAGAAGAAACTATAGAAGCGACTACTCCTGTTGAAAAAGAAACTGAACTTACGTTTGATATTTCTGAAAACAAAGGAAGTGATTCTGAATCAGAAGATACATTTACAGTTGAACAAGGTGTAGAAGAAGAGGTATTGGAAAGTAACGACAATACACCTTTGGGAGATTATGACCCAACCCTAGATTTATCGAATTACCAATTACCTCCGCTTGATTTACTCGAAGAACACCATTTAGGAAACCAACAAGTTAGCGAAGAAGAATTAAATGCTAACAAAGACAATATTGTAAATACACTTATTGATTACAAAATTGAAATTAAAAGCATTAAAGCCACAGTAGGGCCAACCATTACTCTATATGAAATAGTTCCTGCTCCAGGTGTTCGCATCTCAAAAATTAAGAATCTTGAAGATGATATTGCCTTATCACTAGCTGCATTGGGTATTCGTATTATTGCCCCAATACCAGGTAGAGGTACTATTGGTATTGAAGTGCCAAATTCGGTACCTGAAGTGGTATCGATGAAAACAATATTAAGCGCAAAAAAATACCAGACATCTAAATATGAATTACCAGTAGCCTTAGGTAAAACCATTTCGAACGAAACCTATGTTATTGATTTAGCAAAGGCTCCGCACATGCTTGTGGCCGGTGCTACAGGTCAGGGTAAATCGGTTGGTTTAAATGCCATTATTACATCTCTACTATACAAGAAACATCCATCGCAATTAAAGTTTGTTTTAGTTGATCCTAAAAAAGTAGAGCTGAACATCTATAGCAAAATAGAACGTCATTTCTTGGCTAAAATGCCTAGTGAAGATGATGATGCCATTATCACCGATGTACAAAAAGTGGTTAATACACTTAACTCATTAACCATTGAAATGGATACGCGTTACGATTTGCTAAAAAAAGCACATGCTCGTAACATTAAAGAATACAACCATAAGTTTGTCAAACGAAGCTTAAACCCCGAGAACGGTCACCGTTTTTTACCGTATATAGTGGTTATTATTGATGAGTTTGCCGACTTAATAATGACGGCTGGTAAGGAAGTAGAAATGCCAATTGCCCGTATTGCACAGCTTGCACGTGCCGTGGGTATACATATGATAGTTGCTACTCAGCGCCCATCAACCAATATTATTACGGGGGTTATTAAAGCCAACTTCCCAACTAGGGTGGCATTTAAAGTTGCTTCGATGATTGACTCGCGAACTATTTTAGATTCCCCGGGTGCTAACCAACTTATCGGACGTGGTGATATGCTTATTTCTCAGGGTAGTGACTTGGTTCGTGTACAGTGCGCCTTTGTAGATACACCAGAAGTGGAACAAATTAACGACTTTATTGGATCGCAGAAAGGATATGCCAGTGCATTTGAATTGCCCGAGTATGTTGGTGAATCGGCAGATAGCGGACCAGGCGAGGTAGACATGAGTAACCGAGATGCCATTTTTGAGGAAGCTGCTAAAATTGTAGTGGCCAATCAATCAGGATCAACCTCTCTTATTCAACGTCGTTTTTCTATTGGTTACAACAGAGCAGGTAGGGTTATTGACCAACTTGAAGCTGCTGGAGTTGTGGGCGAATTTAAGGGAAGTAAAGCACGCGAAGTTAAAATACAAGATGAAGCTGAGCTACAAAGACTATTAGATAGCTTGTAATGATGGTATCATTTTTGAAACACTAAAGAGTAAACTCATTAATTATAGATTAAAAAACGCATGAAGAAACTACTATTTATACTAGCTATTTTACCCACTTTGGTAATGGCGCAAGATGCTGAAAAAGCAAAAGGAATACTTGATAAGGTTACTAACAAAACAAAAACGTATACTACCATTCAAGCTGATTTTTCGTTTGGAATGGAAAACAAACAAGAAGAAATAAGTGAAGAGTACGACGGTATCATATTTATTAAAGGAGAAAAATACAAAGCTTCATTAATGGATGTGGACTCTTATTTTGATGGCAAAACATTATGGACGCATATGATAGATGCGGAAGAAGTAAATGTAGATGAACCCGATCCGGAAGATGAAGAAACTTTAAATCCTGCTACTATTTTTACTATTTATCAAAGCGGTTTTAAGTTCGCATATAAAGGCGAAGAAACTATTGATGGCGTCACAGTTGAAGTAATTGATCTTTATCCTGAAAACAGAGATAAACCTTATTCTCGCATTAAATTAAAGGTAATTAAAGAGAGTAACGATATTTACTCAATAGAGCAGGTAGGAAAAGATGGCAATAATTACACCATCACAATCAAAAATATGAATACCAATAACACAATGGAAGACGCTATGTTTGTATTTGACACAAATGCAAATCCTGATGTTGATGTGATTGATATGCGTTAATCCTATCGTTTTTTAAGTTTTCGGTTAGAAGTCAGAAGAATAAAGTGCAAAATATTAAGCACTCTTCACTTCGCAATACACTCATTGCTCAACAAACTTTTTAAGATTTTAAAAATCATTAGATACAAAATCCCCTTTCGAGGGGATTTTTTTATGCCTAATAATTAAATACTTTTACAAGCCCAATTCAAACACTAGTCCTTTTAATACGTTTAGTATAAAACAGAAAAAAACATCATGCAATATATATATCAATTCTTTCAGGAACTAATCAGCATCACCAATGAAATGGCCCCATATTTATTATTAGGCTTTTTCTTTGCAGGAGTACTTAAGGTATGGTTTCCGCAAAAGTGGATTAACAGATATATGGGCAAAAATAATTTGATGTCGGTTATTAACACGGCACTATTAGGCATCCCACTTCCTTTGTGTTCATGCGGAGTTATACCTACCGGGATTTCTTTTTATAAGAACGGAGCTTCAAAAGGTTCTAGTGTTTCCTTTCTGATTTCAACACCCCAAACAGGTGTAGATAGCGTATTGGTAAGTTATTCTCTTTTAGGTTTGCCCTTTGCAATCATCAGAGTTATTGTTGCACTTATAACAGGTGTATTAGGAGGTGTTTTAACTAACGCGATTGATAAAGAGGAAAAAATAGAGGCAGCTCCCATAAAAAGTGGCACAAAAAAAACGGATCATTCCTTAGGCCGAGTCTTAAAATATGGTTTCAATGAATTTTTAATGGATATAGCCAAATGGTTAATTATAGGTTTATTGATTGCCGCTGCACTGGCAACCATAATTCCAGATAACTTTTTCATCCAATACATCAACAACGAACCATTAAGCATGCTTATGGTACTATTGGCTTCTATCCCACTTTATGTATGTGCCACAGCTTCGGTACCCATTGCGGCCATATTAATGATGAAAGGTTTATCACCTGGGGCTGCACTTATTTTTTTAATGGCCGGACCAGCAACAAATGCGGCAACCATAACAGTAATAAAAAAGGTATTTGGTAATAAAACACTATTCAGTTACCTATTTTCAATCATTGGAGGTGCAATTGCTTTTGGATTTCTTATCAATCACTTTTTACCAAGTGAATGGTTCAATATTGCTCAAAATGAGCACATGCATCACAACCATGAAATGTTACCGCATTGGTTTAAAATATTATCGTCTTTAACACTTGTGGGGTTAGTAATTTATGGATATATAAAAAGACATAAAAAGAACAATTCCTACTCAGCTCCAATAACTACCAATACCAGCATTAATATTACCAACAACAAACCTAACTTAAATCCTCAGCAGATGAATTTTGTTGGTGTTAGTAAAACTGCAGAATATTCGGTTACTGGGATGACATGTAGCCATTGCAAGGCTAATGTTGAAAACAACCTTAAACAAAAGGATGGGGTTAGTACAGCAAGTGCCAATCCGCAAAAAAACACAGTTATTGTAACAGGGACCTCAATAAATGATGATATGGTTAAAGAAACTGTTAATTCTTTAGGGTATTCTTACGTAAAAAGGATAAAATAAGAATTACCCCCTATAAAAAGAGGATTTATTTCAAATATTTTTCACTCCAACAATACCTTACATTTACATATCACAGCTTTCAAATTGTAAGCCGCGTATGTCATTTATATACAAGCCATTTACCCAACAACAACTACTACTCACTATTTTTTTGCAAATATTCACACCCACGTTTTATACCTTTTTACTAAAAGATGTAAGTCTCTGATATTTGCATAAATATTTTAGTCAATCTATATTTGCAGCACCTAAAACACACACAAATTACCTTTCACCCTACTCTTATGAATTACCCATTAAACCCGGGTATTACCTTATAATTTGATAAACTCTCAAACCAATACATCACTGTATTAAACTTGCTTTTTGCTTTTACCTAAGCATAACATCTCTCTGTTTTTCGCATTTGGGAATTATACCAAAAACATCATCAAATGATTGATACAAATTGTTTATATAAAGCTTCTACAGCTTCATAAAATATCAATGTAGCCATGGCTATATCTCTATTTTATTCATCGTAGAATCTATAAATAATTCAATTTCTGATCCATCATTCAATAATGCATTTGGTATTACACGCCCAAATAATAGCTATCAACTATTTACACTATTATAATTATTATTTATGCGAAAATTAAAAACCTTACTGTTTTTGCTTGTTATGGCTACGAGCGTAGCTTTTGCCCAAGACAAGAACATTACAGGACACATTTCAGAAAGTGGGACAGATGAACCTTTACCGGGAGTATCAATTGTAATTAAAGGCACTACTGTAGGTACAGTAACCGACCTTGATGGTAACTACAACCTTACAGTGCCTGCCGATGCAGAAACATTAGTATTCTCTTTCATTGGTATGGAGACTATTGAAAGAGCTATAACTTCAGACGTGATAAACGTATTGATGGGCGATGATGCTGTGGCCGTTGAAGAAGTAATGGTAGTTGCTTATGGTGTTGCAAAAAAAGAATCATTTACTGGTTCGGCAACCTCTATTAACAACGAAAAATTAAAAAGTAACTCATCCGTTGAGTCTGTAGATAAAGCCCTAGCTGGTAAAGTTTCAGGGGTACGTATTTCTTCAACCAATGGTGATCCAGGTTCGGCTGGTGAGGTTCAAATACGTGGTGTAGGATCAATGAATGCTTCTACTCAACCACTATATGTAATCGACGGCGTACCAATGGAGACTGGTGATTTCGGTCATGCAGAAAGATCTTCAAACTTATTAGCAACCATGAACCCCGATGATATTGAAACAATGACAGTATTAAAAGATGCTGCTGCTGCTTCATTATACGGATCGCGTGCTGCCAATGGTGTTATCATCATCACCACTAAAAAAGGTAAAGAAGGTAAAACACAGTTTAACTTTAAAGCAGAGCACGGTATTTCAGAGTTAGCAACTAACTCGTTTGAAATGATGAGTGGTTCTCAATACGAACAATGGGTACACGATGGTTTTGCTAACGAATACTTAGCTAAGCAAGGTGTATTTAACCCATCAAGCCCAAACTATGGCAATAGAGATGCTCATATGAATGAGGCTAATGCATATGCTAACGGAGCTTCTGGCGCATATATCAATACACCAGGACATAGCACCGATTACCGCGATATTGTTTATGGCAACGGTTCTTCTATGGACTACCAATTCTCAGCTTCTGGTGGAAACGAGAAAACAAACTTTTATGCTGGTGCCGGATATAACAAAGTTAACGGTATGGTTTTAGGTACTGATTTTGAGCGTATCTCTGGTCGTGTTAACTTAAACCACAAAGCCAACAACTGGTTTTCGTTTGGTGTAAATCAGTCGGTAAGTAATACAACACAGAATGGTAAACGAGATCAAAGTGATCAATCGCAAGGTATTGGAACCACTTCTCCTCTTGGAATTTTATTCCAGATGAACCCAACAGCTCCAGCTTATTTGGCAGATGGATCATATAACCCAGAATCAACAAACCCATACAGTAGAGCCCCTCACCCCGAAGTTGGTTTAGGCGGAACGGGTCGTGAGCGCGAAACATTAACTACAACTACATTCCGTTACTTAGCTACAACTTATGCTCAGGCGGATATCACAGAAGATTTAATGGTTAAAACTACTGTTGGTATTGATCATTCAGCAATTGATAGCAAAGAATTTTGGAGTCCATATTCATTAAACGGAATGAATTACAATGGATATTTAAATATGCAAGGTTACAATAACACTAGCATAACCAACTCAAATATCTTAAGCTACACTAAAACTTTAAACGAAAAACATAACATTAATGCCATTGGTGGTATGGAAGTGCAAGCTCAAACTTATCAATTTAAAGGTATGACCATGCAAAACATGCCTACCGATAAATTGGATGAAGCTTCTTTAGGTACTCCAACTAGCTCAGACTCACAAACTGATGTTGCAAAATTAGTTTCTTATTTATCTAGTTTTAACTACAACTACGATAACAGATATTACGCTTCTGCATCATTACGTGCGGATGGTTCTTCTCGTTTAGCTTCAGATAACAGATGGGGACAATTCTGGTCTGTATCAGGTAGCTGGAGAATTTCTCAGGAAAGCTTTATGTCTGATGCCACTTGGGTTGATGACTTAAAAGTTCGTTCATCGTATGGTACTAATGGTACTTTACCTCCAGGGTATTACGATTATATGTCGTACTATTTCTTAACAGGAAGTATTAATGGTGCCCCTGGATTTTTCCCAGGAAACCTAGGTAATGATGAGTTAACTTGGGAGAAATCGAAAAACTTTAACATAGGAGTTGACTTTTCTTTTCTAAGCCGATTTAATGCTACGGTTGAGTACTACAACAAATACACTGATGACCTTATTATTGAGTTCCCAACTAGTTGGGTAAATAACGGATTTGGAAGTTATGTTGGTAATGCAGGTTCTATTATTAACTCTGGAGTTGAGTTTCAATTTAACGCAAACATAATCGACAAAGGCGACTGGCGTTGGGATGTTGGTTTTAACGTTACCAAGCAAAAAGCTATTGTTGATCAATTACCAAATAACGAAGATATTGTTACAGGTGATGGTGGTATGTATATTTATCGCGAAGGCGAAAGTATGTACTCTTATTACTTACCTGAATGGGCTGGCGTTGATAGCCAAACTGGTTTAGGAACATGGTATAAAGAAGATGGCTCAACAACTACCAACATTAACGAAGCTGAAAGAAGAGTTGTTGGTAAAGCAGTTCCTGATTTTATGGGATCGGTAAATACCGGATTGAAATTTAAAAACTGGGAATTAAGCGCCTTAGTAACCTATAGTTTTGGTGGCGAAATGTTTAACTACCCAGGTTATTTCTCTCATCACGATGGTTTAAGAGCAGGTAACTTTACTCCTGAATCTACTGCTTCTGATTATTGGCAACAACCTGGTGACGATGCAAAAAACCCAATTCCTGTTTTTGGTGGAATGTTAGGTGGTACTGATGTAACAGGATCTTACTACAGATCTGATCAATTTTCATCACGTCATATCTTATCAACAGATCACATCAGATTAAAAGAGCTACGTATTGGATACACTTTACCAAAGCAAATGCTTACCAAAGCAGGCTTTAGCGATGTTACCGTATATTTTGTAGGTGGTAACTTATTAACATGGACTAAAGAAGACAACATTGAGCCTGAAGTACCATTAAATGGATACAGAACGGCAGATACACCTGCGGCACGTACTTATACTTTAGGGGTTAACTTAAGTTTCTAATCACAAAACACTACAATTATGTACAAAATAAAATTATATACAATTCTACTGACTATTGCATTTGCTTTTAGCTCATGTATGGAAAGTTTCTTAAACGAAGACCCTTCAACAGGTCTTCCCGACGATGAAGTCGTTGAATCATTAACTGATTTTGATTACGTTGTAAATGGTGTTTACCATTTAATGAATCACCGTTATTACTATTCAGGCGATTTTGGTGTAACAGGTGCTTTACGTGGCGATGGTTACAAATCATTAAAATCGTTCAACCAGTTTTCACCTGTAGGTCGTTACGATACCAACCCAGTTTCGCATTTCGCATTAGGTTATTGGGAGCAAATGTACAAAGCTCTTGGTGCAGTTAACAGAGCAATTGAACTAAAAGAAAATGTACCTGCCGACGAACAAGAAGATCCTAAGTACGATCAATTAGTAGGCGAGCTTTATGCAATTAGAGCTACCATCCATTTTGATGTGGCCCGTACGTTTGCCGACCTACCAACTTATGCATCTCAATCGAGTAATAAAGATGCAAATGGTAATGTAATGGGAATTCCTTTGGCTGATAAATTATATGGTACCGATCATTTGCCAACAAGAGCAAGTCTTGAGGAAACCTACGATTTTATTGTAGCCGATTACGATACAGCAATCACTTTCTTAAACGAAGATATTACACGCGGTGGCGGTGGTGTTGGTGTTTCGGCAGCTAAAGGCCTTAAGGCAAGAGTTCTTTTATATTTAGAAAGAGACCAAGAAGCTTTAGACCTAGCCAAAGAAGTTATTGAAGGGTCAAGTATTCCTTTGGTAGATGCCTCAAACTATGTGGATGCATGGACTAAAGAAAACGGACCGGGTAACTTATTTGCCATTATAGCTAATGCACGTTACAATGCTTCATTAAACAGTGTTGGTTACTATACACAGCCCGATTCGTACGAAGAGGTATTTCCAACAGATGAAGAAATTGCATTTATTCAATCTGATGCCAATGATGTACGTAAAGACGTTATCATCACAAGCCTTAACGAAGGTGGTGAAGAAATGACTCATTTAAATAAATTTGCAGGTAGAGATAACCAAGTAACCATTAACCCGGTTCAGGTAATCCGTATTGCCGAGCTTTATTTAATTGCTGCCGAAGCTGCTGTTAAAGAAGGTAACAGCACCGACGCACTTAAATATTACAACGATCTACGCAGAAACAGATTCACTAATTACACAGATGCTACTGAGGTAACATTAGATGATATTTTAGATGAGCGTAGAAGAGAATTTACTGGTGAAAACCACCGTTCGTACGACTTATTAAGAAACAACAGATCTTTCTTAGTACCTAACGTTGGTGAAGAGGAAATTTCTCAAGCTTCAGGTAAAAACTTATTTGCCATTCCGCAGCGCGAAATTGACGCATCAAAAGGAAGCATACAGCAAAATAGCTACTATGCCAACTAAGTATTTGTAATACCAATTACATCATATTCAAAAGCCACTTTGTATCCGTACAAAGTGGCTTTCTTCATTTATAGTTATTCTGTCCCATTCACAACAAAAGCCATCAAAAACCATATAATTACAAGTCAAACTAATTTCAAGGGCAGCTAAACGGGCTTTACACATTATTGGGCACCGTGTTGGCTAAGTATTATATGGTTGCTGCGTGGGCTTCCTGCGGTCGCCTCCACCCTCCCTATAAAACTAAGCCAACAAGGCACCCAATGTCATTCCAATCCCTGCTGCTAAAGCATATATAAACCTCTTAAACCCGAAAAACTAAACCACAGCCCAAAAAGGCAATGCCCTTTTTCAAAAACTGTCTCCTTGACATAAAAAGGAGAGGTATAGTGGTAAAAAGGCAAGGTATGGTGATAAAAAGGAGAGGTATTATTGTAAAAAGTGACTCTTTGTCATAAAAAGGCTAGGTATAGCGGTGCAAAGGCTAGGTATGGCAACAAAATGGATCATTTCATCACAAAAGAAGAAAACAAAGCATTAACCCTGTTGAATGCAATCAAAGTCATACCATTATTATGGCAAATATTACTATCCGCAAACTAAAATTTAAACTAAATTAGCCTTACATTTAGACTCTTGTTAAATAAAAAACTAAAAAGTCTAAACACATATCAACGCTTATGAATTTCAACATCGAACCCATTTCTACTCAAATAGAGGAAGCACTTCAACAAAAAATAGATACCAAAACCAAACCACAAGGATCGCTAGGTAAATTAGAAACCATCGCACTCAAAATTGGTAAAATTCAGGATACATTAAGTCCTGCCTTAAACAAACCGGCTATTTTAGTTTGTGCGGCCGATCATGGCATAACGCAAGAAGGTATTAGCCCATTCCCTCAAGAAGTAACCTTTCAAATGGTGATGAACTTTTTAGGTGGTGGTGCTGCAATAAATGTTTTCACACAGCAAAACAACATAGAACTTGTGCTAGCCGACACGGGTGTTAACTTCGATTTTGAAAAACATCCTAGTTTACTAGATTACAAAATTGCCAAAGGCACAAAAAACTTTGCCTCCGAAGCTGCCATGACTATCGCTCAGTGCGAACAAGCCATGCAAAATGGTGCGGCAATTACCGAAAAATTGCACGCCAACGGAACTAATATTATTGGTTTTGGCGAAATGGGCATAGGTAACACCACCGCTGCAGCAGCACTTCTCACGGCTTATACCAATATTGATGCTAAAGATGCTGCCGGAGCAGGTACCGGGCTCGATGAAAAAGGAATTGCACACAAGGCTGAAGTTATTGCTAAAGCCATAGCCAAACAAGGCATACCCAATTCTCCACTAGAAATTTTGGCCACCTATGGCGGTTTCGAAATTGCCACCATATGCGGAGCTATGCTTAAGGCAGCAGAATTAAAAATGATTGTGATGGTAGATGGTTTTATTGTTACTGCGGCATTTTTAGCAGCTTCAAAAATAAATGTAACCATTGCTGATTATGCACTATTCTGCCATAAATCAAACGAAAAAGGGCACGCATTAATGCTCGATCATTTAAATGCAGAACCCATTCTAGACTTAGGCATGCGCTTGGGCGAAGGTACCGGAAATGCGGTTGCTTATCCAGTTATTAAAAGTGCGGTTCAATTCCTAAATAATATGAGTAGTTTTGCCGATGCTGGAGTAGCCACAGAAAAATAAATTATTCAAAATAGACATAAGTCCAAAGTATAAAGACATAAGATTTATTGCCTATAGAAAAAGCAAGGATGCTACATATAGAGTAACGAACGCTTATATCATCTCGATAATTCGAAATAAATCTTTATACTTTTGTCTTTATACTTGATACTTATTAAATGAAACATCAATTACGCTTATTCTTCACGGCCCTAATGTTTATAACGCGCATACCTGTGCCAAAGTGGGTTGGGTATTCTGAGCACAATTTAAACAAATGCAATCGTTACTTTCCTCTTGTGGGAATAGTAGTTGGAAGCATTGGGGCATTGGCCTTTTATGTAGCTAATTTTCTTTTCAATATTGAAATAGCCGTCATATTATCTATGATCGCCACAATTATAACAACGGGTGCTTTTCATGAGGATGGTTTCGCCGATGTTTGTGATGGTTTTGGCGGAGGTTGGACTACCGAAAAAATAATGGATATCATGAAGGATTCAAGAGTAGGCGCCTATGCCTTGATTGGCACTATAATGCTACTACTTTTGAAGTTTTATTCCATTACCTCGCTACCACTTGGCATCATCATTCCTAGTATTATTGCCGGGCACAGCATTAGTCGCTTATTTGCCGTTTCTACCATGTATTCCCTCTCGTATGTAAGAGAGGATGAATTAAGCAAATCGAAACCAGTAACTAAAAATTTAAAGTTTAAAGATTTATTCATTGCATCCATTATTGGTCTACTCCCCTTGCTTTTATTCAAAAACTGGATCATATTTCTAAGTATTGTACCACTTGTTATTACGAAAGTTTGGTTGGAAAAATACTATAAAAAATGGATAGGTGGTTATGTGGGAGATGCTCTTGGAACAGTTCAGCAGGTAACCGAGATAGTATTTTACCTAAGCATAATTGCACTCGGCACTTTAATTGAAAAAGGTATTATTTAGAAATTGTTTGAATCGTATCAGAAATCAATATCCCGACAAAGTCGTGATACTTGATACTTGATACTTGATACTATTTAACTGATGAAAACACTATATATCATTCGTCATACCACACCCAAGGTAGAACCTGGTGTATGTTACGGGCAAGCCGATTTAGATATTACAGCTTCATTTCACCATGAAGCTAATGAAATCAATCAACTACTAAATCAGGCCGAGATTGATACCGTATATTCCAGCCCCCTAAAAAGGTGCAAAGTATTGGCACAGGAGTTATTTACGGATAAAACCATTCGTTACAATGACTTGCTCAAAGAAATTGATTTTGGCGATTGGGAGCTAATGAAATGGAATGATATACCCAAAGAGCAAATGGAAACTTGGTCGGCCGACTTCGTTCACCTACCCCCTCCAAATGGAGAGTCGCTCGGTGATATGAACAACAGAGCCAATGCCTTTTTAAAACATTGCAAAACTTCAATTGAGGATGACAGCACAGCAGCAATAGTAACTCATTCTGGTATAATACGCTGCTTAATTGCACAATGCTTAAGCATTCCTTTAAACAAAATATTCCGACTTAAATTAAACTATGCATCTGTTGTAAAAATAGTTTTATTTGATTCGCATGAAGAAGTAGAAATACTCAAATCTTAATTAACAATTACATATGGCACATATAATATTTGTAACAGGAGGACAACGCTCTGGAAAAAGCCGTTGGGCTGAGGAAAAAGCCTTAGAACTGAGCGACAATCCCATATACCTAGCCACATCACGTATCTGGGACGATGAACATGCTGCACGCATTCAGCGCCATAAAGATGACAGAGACGACAGGTGGGAGAATATTGAAGAGGAGAAGAACATATCGAAATACAATTTCACCAATCGAGTAGTATTAATTGATTGCGTTACGCTTTGGTTAACTAACTTCTTCTTTGATAATGATAGTAACATTGATGTTGCCTTAAATTTAGCCAAGGAAGAGATTAACAAGCTCAAAAAACAAGATGCAACCTTTATCATAGTTACTAACGAAATAGGCCTAGGCGGAATGCCTCAAAATGCCGTACAACGCAAATTTACCGACCTACAAGGTTGGATGAACCAATATATTGCCCAACAAGCTAACGAAGTAAATTTAATGGTAAGTGGCATCCCTGTAAAAGTAAAATAGCACAGAACGAAATAACACAAAAGCCCCATTGCAGATCTAATGCAATGGGGCTTTTTGTTTACGTAAGAAAGGGCAGATTCTCAAGAATCTGCCCCCACTCACACAACTAAACCTTTAATCTATGTCCCACCATAGCTTAGCTGTAAGTTTTTATGGGAATGCTTCATTAATGTTCGTCTTCTAGGAAACCAGTTCTTCTTATACCTGCAACGACATAAACATTACCAGGATCATCACTATACTCGATTTCCATATAAATACTATCAGTTACATTACCTACCTCTGTAATGCCTTTTCCTGGAAAGACTTCACCATTAGTAACGGTAAAAGTCATATCATAATAACTATTTTCAACGTCAGTACCACTAAATGTATTATTTTTAGTATCGCAGTCTAGAACACCCTTCATATCCCATACATTTTCATGATCATCGATCTGCATCTTCGTTGAAGTATTAGCAGCAGTATTAGTGGTTGTAATTTTATTATAACCAGTAAGAGCACTTTCTTCTAGATAAAACTTTACATACCATTCGCCTGCTAGCATTTTACCAACTTCGGTTGTAGCTTTTTCTGGTTCGCCCATTGTATCGTATGGATCACAAGAATATAATCCAACCAACACTAACAACACTATTATATAATTTAATTTCATAAGAATATTTTTAAGTTATAAATCATAGATTAGTCCTTTTGAAGACTAATATCAAAATTATATTTACCTAACCATTTTGCTGTATATGTAATAGAACCCGTAGAAGCATCAACAATTACGCTTTCCACACTATCAAATGGATCACCCCAAGCATTTGACATTGATACATGCTCGAATTCAGTATCACTAATCATTTGTAAGTATCCCGGAAATGCATAACCTGCTCCATATCCATACCCTACAGCATAAAATCCAGCAATCCAATCACTAATCATATATAACCCTTCAACTGAAGTCTTACTAATTACAACTGGATTACCCGCAAAAGAGACACTTGAATTATCGTCAGTATTTAGACGAAAAACATCACCAGTATACTCCCCAGATATATCAACAGAAGACAAACCTGAACTATGCACTATAACCTCTCTGCTAACTGCACCACTATAACCATCAGAATTAGTAGCTGAATAACTTAGAGTATTACTCCCTAATACAGAAACATCTGGTTCTGTTGCAATAACGGCATCTGTTACATCATCCTCTCCTTCAGTAGCAGAATAGCCTGGCTCTACCCAAGGTGTATCCTTTTCGTGATATACAATTTCATCACCCTCTAATACAATTGTTACATAATATGTAATATCAGAAATTCCTTCAGTCTCCTTTTCTGCACATGAAGCAAAAACTAAAACAGCGAATATAAATGCTATGTATTTAAATATATTTATTTTCATATCTTTTATGTTTAATTATTTTGCCCACCATACATTTGTTGATATATCAACTTTTTCTGGCGTATTGGGATTACGAGAATATTCAATATCTGGATACACAACCCTTTTTGGAAACTTACCACTTGTTACACCTTCCAATGAATAAGTCAATTCGCCTGCAACATAAGTAGGATCAGACCCTTTAACAGCACTATACTTAGGATAACCAGTCCTATTTGTTTCAAAGTATGCTTCTAAGGAATGTGAACCAACACATGATAACCATTTTTGAGTAATAATAGCCTCTAATTTATCCTCAAAGGCACCTGTTGGATATTCATAACTTCCACCAACGGCAATTAGGTTGGTTGGATCTAAATCTAAACTACCATATAGAACCGGATCGAAATCAAATTGGCTAAATGCTGCTTGTACACCCAAATCATACAAAGCTTTTGCATCACCTGCAACGCCATATCTTTCTACAGCTTCAGCTTGCATAAAATAAGACTCTGCAGCAGAAATGAATCTAACAGGCTCTAAGGCTGATTGTTTCGCGACTGAAGGTTTATCTGGATCAACTTCTGTAGATGGAGCACTGAATTGCCCCTGATAAAGAGCAAAATGACCTTCACTACCCTCTTTATAAAAAGCATCGATACGAGGATCTCCATTAGATATTAAGTAAGACATCATAGTATTACTAGCCCTAAGGTTTGTTGCTACATTTAATTGTCTAAAATTATATTCATAAAACGGATTACTTTTATCCGGAGCATCTTCAAACTGAGTCATAGCAGCATCGATACTAATAAATCCAATTCCACTACTAAAAACAGCTTTTACTCCATTTTCCGCAGCCGTAGGATCAACATTAACCATTCTTAAATACATCTTTAATTTAAGAGTATTTGCAAACTTTAACCAACTATCCACATCTCCATTAAAAATAAAGTCTTTAGATCCCGGTTTTGAGTTAGTAGCTGACGATAAATCGGTAGCCATAGCAACATCAAGTTCTGCTAATAAGGCATCATAAATTGCACTTCCATTGTCATAACTAGGTGTTAAATTCTCATTACCCATAAAGGCTTCAGAATATGGTAAGTTATCATACAAATCAGCCATTACTTGCATGGTATATGCCTTCATAACTGTACCCATTAGATAATATATCCAATTTTCTGTTTCCTCTGCCTTATTTATAACCGCATTATAATCATTTAATGCACCTGCATAAATTTCTTGGAAAGAACCATTTAAATTATTTGTTGTAACATTATATTGATCAATATACTTATACTGATTAGCGGCATTACTTTGAGTCCAAAATTGAGACCACATTCCACCTAGTATTGCATATTCTCCGCCAATTCTAACGGCACTTGATGCAACTGCAGCAGGAAAAATCAACTCCGGCGTTCCTTCCTCTGCAGCTGGATTATTCGGATCAACATTTATATCTAAAAAGTCCTTTTCACAGCTAACAATTGAAAAGGCAGCCACTAGAACTAATATATATTTAAATATGTTTTTCATATTATTTAGTTTTAAAAATTAGAATGAAGCCTTAAGCGAAAAACCATAACTTCTTACAGATGGCCCACCTGCGAATTCTCCGAATTCACTTCTTAAATCATTACCATATGTAGAACCCTCTGGATCAACAAAATTATTCTCCTTTGGAGTCCACAAGAATAAGTTACGTCCATATCCAGTTATCGTTAATTGTGATAAAGGTGTATTCTTCAAGACGTCGTTGCTAAATCTATAAGAAAGAGTTAAGTCTCTTAGTTTAATGTAAGTTTTATCTACAACGTGCTCACGAGACATTGAAGGGTTGTTAGTTTGATTCCAATACTCATTAATATGCTGCTTATCTACAGGCGTTGTATTTTCAGAATAACTTCCATCATCATTTTGTATAACAGAACCTGGCACAATAAATGGATTACGATCATTATAAGATGTTTTTGTTGCATTACCAACAAAATAGTTAAGTCTAGCTGTATATGAATACATCAAACCGCCTTGCCTATAATCAAATGAAAAACCTAAATTCCAGTTCTTATAATTTAAGTTATTCACTAAGCCCATCTGAAAATCACTTTGAGCATTTCCATATACCTCTTTCTCACCTTCTAATGGAATACCAGTACTTGGATTAACTACAATATTTCCTTCAGGATCCTTAAGCGCAGAATGCCCTCTAAATACCCCTATTGGCTCATCAACATATGCATTAAATTCTATTCCATATGCATCATAAATAGTTACTTTATCAAGCCCATCAGGAAGCTCTAAAACTTTATTCTTATTATTGGCATAAGTCCAAGTAAGATCCCAAACAAAATCTTTAGTCTTTATAGGAACTAAATTTACCGCTAATTCAACACCCTTATTTTCTACAACTCCAAAGTTAACTATTTGTGTTGTATAACCTGTTGTTGCAGCAATATCAACCGGTAGTATCTGACCATCTGTTTCTTTAGAATAATAAGCAAAATCAACACCAACACGGCTTCTGAAAAATCTAGCATCTAAACCGAATTCTATTTCACTAGTAAGTTCAGGTTTTAATGCTGCATTTCCTAACTGATTTGACACTTCAAATCCAGCCACTCCCCCGAGAGGAAAAACCAATTGTCCAAATCCTCCATTAGCAGATCCACTAACTAATGTATTATATATTTGGTAAGGGTCAGCATCATTACCCGTTTTACCCCAACTTGTTCTTAACTTAACAAACGATAAAACGTCTGATTTTAATGACTCAACGGCATCAGTCAAGATAAAACTAAGGCTAGCTCCCGGATAGAAAAAAGAGTTTGCATCCGTTGGAAGTGTAGACGACCAATCATTACGCGCAACTGCTGTTAAGAAAAGATAGTTCCTAAAAGATACATCTACTTGCCCATACACACCAAAAAGTCGTTTTTTGCTGTAATATGTTTCCGTAGTTGCTGGATTAGGGCTATTGGAAAGATCATAAAATCCTGGGATAGTTAACTCCTCGATAGAACTAGTCTGTCTTCTATAATTATTTTGATTAACATTAAAACCAGCAAGGCCATTTAATCTGAAATCATCACTTAATTGCTTATCATATTTCAATAAAACATCAGTATTAAATTCCCTTGAGTGTCTTGATTCTTCAAGAACACCACCTACATCTGGAGTTCTACTATAGTTTGGGCTACCTTCACTAGGGCGTCCAATTGCCTGCCAATCTTTTAAATAAGAATTTGTAACATCTGTACCAATACGCGCTGTTGCAGATAACTCATCAGTAAAATCATAATCTAAAGAAACGTTTCCATAAACTCTATCAGATATGAAATTATTACCATTTTCATTTAATACAAAATATGGATTTTGCGCATAAGGGGTATAAAAATTATCAACATTATTAAACTTATTGTTATAATCTTTCATATCCACAATACTAATATCCCTAGGTATCTGCAATATTTCCTGAAATAAAGTTGCTCCTGTACTACTTCCTTGTCCTGTCGCTACAGATTGAGCTTCTTTTCGCACATAATTCATATTAGCCGAAGCTTTAAATTTCTTGTATTTTGTGGATCCAGAGAAAGATAAAGCATTTCTATTGTAAGAATCTGCATCTGTTGGGATAATACCATCTTGCCTAACGTTATTATATGATAAGAAAAAAGTAGTATTCTCAGAACCTCCACTAACAGAAAGTGAATTATTATAAGAAGTACCAATATCGTAAAAATCTCTCATATTATTTTCTTGCGCAGCAAAAGGTTTTGTTTGTTGAGAGTTATCAACAACATTACCCCAAGGACGAACAACACCATCCATTTTAGGTCCCCAAGATCCATTTTCATTTGAAGCCCAATGACCATTCCAACCCTGACCGAATTCGTTCTGTAATTGAGGTAACCTAAGTGGTGTACTCCAATCAAAAGCTCCGGAATAATCCACTTTAACCTTACCGGCTTTACCCTTCTTTGTGGTTATCATAACCACACCGTTAGCAGCACGAGATCCATATAATGCGGTTGCAGAGGCACCCTTAAGAATTGTCATTGACTCAATATTCTCAGGATTTATATCATTTGCATTATTACCAAAATCAGTAGATCTTGTTGATCCATTTTCTCCCACACGTCTATTGTCAACAGGTGTACCATCAACAACATATAAAGGTTGATTACTACCTGTAATGGAAGAATACCCTCTAAGAATCACTTTAGTAGAAGCTCCTGGCGCTCCCGAAGCAGTAGAAATATTAACTCCGGCCACTTTTCCCTGTATACCCGCAAGAGCACTTACAGGAGCAGCTTTTAGAAGCTCTTCATTACTAACTGAAGTAGCAGCATATCCAAGGCTTTTTTCAGACCTTGAAACACCAATTGCAGTAACAACAACCTCATCCAAATCTTCAGAATCTGAAGCTAAGGTGACATTAATTGTAGTTTGATCTCCTACAACAACTTCTTGTTCTGCCATACCTATATAGGTAAAAACTAAAGTTGTATTAGTTGGCACCTGTAATGTATAAGTACCATCGAAACGAGTTGTAGTCCCGTTAGTTGTGCCCTTGATTACAACAGCTACACCAGGTAATGCCTCGCCAAGATCGTCGACAACTTTACCTGATATGGCTTTTGTTTGAGCCGTAATCGTTTGTAACCCTACAAATAGAGTCAAAAACAGAAATAATGCTAATTTCCGCATAAAACAAAAGATTTAAATTAATAATAGTGTATTTAAATAAAAGACAATGCAATATAATAGACCATTAAGATGACAAGTCTTAATAGCATAACAAACCCAATAATGTACTATCTTTAGTACAATAGAGGTTATGGAATATTTATTCCTTTAATAATGTTGTTCTGATTTTATGTTTTTGATATTCATGAGACAAAAGGTTTTTGTTGTTTTTTTTTGATAATTACAATAGTTATGTGAGTTGTATTTATAAAAGCGGGGGAACACTTAAACTTATAAATACGCTACAAATATAGTAATGATTTTTAAAACTGCAATTACAATCCATAATCTAAAGCAATTCTAAAGTAATAAATCATAAGACAAAACTTGTCTTTTGTAATACTCTTGATTAGATATGAATCACATTGCAAATGTATATATAAATCTATATTTTCCAAACATACCCCTAAATATTTTATAATAATTAGCAATTATTATCATTTACAGGAGGTGTTTGAGCAAAAAAATAGGGGTGTGAAAAGATTTTTTACAATTACAATCACTAAGCAGACATTCCAATTTCCATAATTAAATCGCCACATATGACATATGTAATCAAATACCAGATATATTATTTTTCCGACGATAAAAATAAAAATGTAAGTAAAACACCCTAATTAATAACAGTCAATAACTGAACCTACACAAACGAAAACCGTAATTTATCAACCACAATTCATCATATAAACAGTAATAAACCTATACAAGCTGCACAACCCCAATACTACTAAATAAAAAAAGCCGATTCGTAAGAACGAATCGGCCATTATATAAATCAAAGATGATATATCTATTTCATCAAGAAACTAAGCATAATACCTGCAGCTACAGCAGATCCAATTACACCAGATACATTTGGTGCCATTGCATGCATAAGCAAGTGATTATTAGGGTCAGTCTTTAAACCTTCCATCTGAACCACCCTTGCAGAATCAGGAACTGCAGAAACACCAGCAGCCCCGATAAGAGGATTAATCTTATTATCTTTATTTACAAAAACATTTAAAAAGCGAGCAAATAAGAGACCTCCTGCTGTTGCAACAACAAATGATAGCGCTCCTAATCCGAATATTTTAAGTGAATCAGTGGTTAAAAACACATTAGCTTGCGTTGACGCACCAACAGTTACACCTAATAATATGGTAACAATATTAATTAACGAATTTCGAGCTGTATCCGCTAAACGCTCTGTTACTCCAGATTCCTTCAATAAATTACCAAAGAATAACATACCTAATAACGGTAGAGCTGATGGAGAAATAAATGTAGTTAATAATAGAGCAATTAACGGGAACATTATTTTCTCTGTCTTTGAAACTGCTCTAGGCGGTTTCATTTTAATAGCACGCTCTTTTTTAGGAATAATTAATCGCATAATTGGTGGTTGTATAACCGGAACCAGAGCCATATAAGAATAGGCTGCAATTGCAATTGCCCCCATAAGGTGAGGAGCCAACTTAGAAGAAAGGAAGATTGCCGTTGGACCATCTGCTCCACCAATAATACCGATCGCTCCAGCTTCTTGAGGCGTAAAACCAATAGCAGATGCACCTAAGAAAGTTGCAAAAATACCTATTTGTGCTGCTGCTCCCAATATCATTAACTTAGGATTTGATATCAACGAGGAAAAATCTGTCATTGCGCCAATACCTAAAAATATAAGAGGCGGATATATACCCTGCTCAACACCAAAGTATAAGTAATTCAATACAGATCCTTGCTCATAAATACCAATTTTATAACCTTCTGAAAAAGGAATATTCCCTAAAAGAATACCAGTTCCAATAGGAATTAATAATAAAGGTTCGTAATCGTACTTAACTGCAAGAAAAATAAAGAAGAGACCTACAGCAATCATAATAAGATTGCTGTAACTACCATGCAAATTAGCAAAGCCTGTGAAATTCCACAGTTCTGTTAATCCATCTGCTGCACTCAGTCCACCAGTACTTTCAGTTACGGCTGCCATAACATCAGTACCAAAAACTATTTGCAAGCAAAACAAAAGTGCTAAAACACTATAAACTGTTACAAATTTTCTCATGGCTATTCGAATTCAATTAAGATATCATTTTGAAGAACTGCATCACCTAAACCTACCTTAATCTCTTTCACTACACCATCTTTCTCTGCTAAAACATTATTCTCCATTTTCATGGCTTCCATTACTAAAAGCACATCTCCTTTAGATACAGAATCGCCAACCGCAACATTTAATTGAAAAATATTACCTGGAAGTGGAGCTTTTACAGCACCTGCTCCTGTTGCCTTTTGAGGCACTGCACCTTCACCCGGCTTGCGAGCAACAGGTTTGCGTACTAACTTAGGCGTTTTTGAAACTGCCTTTTTTTCTTGATGAACCTCAACCTCATACACTGTACCATTAACAGACACTGTAGCAATTGAGTCTTCGAAGTCTTTAACTTCTACATTATATTTATTTCCAGATACGGAAAAATCAAATTTCTTCATTTGAACTAAGTTTATTTCATTATCCTAAACGAAAATGATAGTCACACCTGCATTTACGAAATGAAAGATTTAAAATATAAATCAAAAAAACCCGAAATAATAAATTATTTACGGGCGTAACGATTTTGCTTTGAAACGTTATGAGGAAATCCATAATTGGTCATCCCATACAGCTTAGAACTCCATGGTGAGTATCGCTTCCACACTTGTTTTATTGTGATTACATTACTCTCATCATCGTGTTGCTCGTTTAAAAACAGGTGCAATGCGGTAGCAATTACCGCATTGGTTTCTCCTGAAATATCGTTAATATCCTTAACAACTTCTTGCCCGTTTTCAACGACTTTAATTTTTCTGTTGGTAACCCATTTTAAAATTTTAGGAACCGTAAGAAAAATACCAACCAAAAAGAGAAGTGCGCAAAAAACAATTGCCCACCCCAATAAGGTAATGGTCCATGTACTTGAATCAACAAATAGTAAAGTCATATCTACTTATATAATATTATAAAGGAATATTTCCATGTTTTTTTGGTGGCATACTTGCCTTCTTAGTTTGAAGCGACTGGAATCCTCTAATAACACGGAATCTTGTGTTACGAGGTTCAATAACATCATCAATATAACCATGAGCGGCTGCATTGTATGGGTTAGAGAATTTCTCAGTATACTCAGCTTCTTTTTCGGCTGCGTATTTAGCTCTTTCTGCTGGATCTTCAATTTTTGACATTGCACGACCCTCTAGAACTTCGATAGCACCTTTAGCTCCCATAACTGCAATCTCA
The DNA here is from genome assembly GCF_947489045.1 of Saccharicrinis aurantiacus. Taxonomy (NCBI): domain Bacteria; kingdom Pseudomonadati; phylum Bacteroidota; class Bacteroidia; order Marinilabiliales; family Marinilabiliaceae; genus Saccharicrinis; species Saccharicrinis aurantiacus. Next base: position 212,874 of record NZ_CANLCN010000005.1, on the reverse strand, counting down.
GCTGTTGGCCAAGCATAGTTAAGGTCAGATTTCAATTGCTTACAGCTCATTACATCGTGTGCACCACCATACGACTTACGTAGGGTTACTGTAATTTTTGGAACAGTAGCCTCACCATAAGCAAACATTAATTTAGCACCATGTGTAATAATACCTGCATACTCTTGTCCTGATCCTGGTAAGAATCCTGGAACATCAACAAGTGTTAACAATGGAATGTTAAATGCATCACAGAAACGTACAAAACGAGCTGCTTTACGAGAAGCATCACAATCTAATACACCTGCAAGGAAACTTGGTTGATTTGCTACAACACCTACTGATTGACCGCCCATACGAACAAAACCAACTAAGATGTTTTTAGCGTAATTTCTATGTACTTCTAAAAACTCGCTATCATCAGCTAAAGTATGAATAACCTCTTTCATGTCATAAGGCATGTTAGGGTTATCAGGAATAATTTCGTTTAAGGCATCATCCATACGATCGATAGGATCGCTAACCTCTAACATTGGTGGTTCCTCAAGATTGTTTTGAGGCATATAAGAAAGAAGTTTTCTAATTAATAAGATTCCTTCTTCTTCATTTTCTAACTCAAAGTGAGACACACCTGATTTAGACGCGTGTACGTGAGCACCACCTAAATCTGCAACTGTAATATCTTCACCCGTTACTGTTTTTACAACCTTAGGACCTGTTACAAACATGTAAGAGTTATCCTCAGTCATCATAATAAAGTCAGTTAGTGCAGGAGAATAAACGTCACCACCAGCACAAGGACCGAAGATTGCAGAGATTTGTGGAATAACACCAGAAGCCTCGATATTACGTTGGAATATCTCAGCGTAACCAGCTAATGCAGTAACACCCTCTTGTATACGCGCACCACCTGAATCGTTAATTCCGATCATTGGAGCACCAGCTTGCATTGCCATATCCATTACCTTACAGATTTTTCCGGCCATTGTTTCTGACAATGAACCACCTAAAACAGTAAAGTCTTTAGAGAAAACATAAACAATACGACCGTCGATTGTACCGTGACCAGTAACAACACCATCGCCCATGAATTTCTTCTTCTCCATACCGAAGTTTACACAACGGTGTGTAACAAACATATCAAACTCTTCGAAGCTACCCTCATCTAAAAGAGCCTCGATACGCTCGCGAGCTGTTAATTTACCTTTTGCGTGTTGCGCATCGATACGCTTTTGACCACCACCTAATTTAGCTTCGGCGCGTAGGTCAATTAATTTTTGTACTTTATCTTTATTAGACATCTTATCTAAGTTATAATCTGTTTATTATTTATTTGGATCTTCGCAAAGCTCAGTTAATACACCGAAAGTTGATTTTGGGTGAAGGAAACCTATATTTAAACCTTCAGCTCCTTTACGAGGTGTTTTATCGATAACTTTTACACCAGCTTCTTCGATAGAAACCAATTTCTCAGCTAAGTTCTCAACAGCAAAAGCAATGTGATGAACACCAGGGCCTTTTTTCTCAACAAATTTACCAATTGGGCCTTCTGGATCAGTAGACTCTAACAACTCAATTTTTGTTTGACCTACCATAAAAAAAGCAGTTTTCACTTTTTGCTCTGCAACTTCTTCCACTGCATAACACTCTAAACCAAAAACGTTTTCATAAAAAGGAATAGCCTCTTCAAGACTTTTTACTGCAATACCAATGTGCTCAATGTGCGATGGTTTCATATCTAAATTGTTTTAATAATTATACTACTTAAAGTACTGTTTATAAATCTATTAAATTTAGGCGTGTTTTCTACTTTATAAGATTACACCCCCTATTTTAACCTATGTTGTTAAAATTAACGGCGCAAAAATACGATATATTACCACGTTTTCAATAGGTTTATTTTAATTATTTGATTGTTCTACAACATAAGAACTGAGCGTGACAAGTTATAAATCAAACATTTATGAGACTACTTATATTAAAGAAGTTTTTCTTTAATTACTATATTTCAGCTACTTATACATACCTAAAGAGATGTGAAAAACACAAGCTTATAAAAATAGCTTAATATTTTGATGTATAACATTTAACAGTTATTCACAATTACACTTGCTGCTTATTTTAAACAATGCATTTCTGCGAATAAGATTGCGTTAGCGATTGCAGCGGATACCCCACAGCGAGGAACGAAGCGAGGAGTATGAGCGTAAAGCGCGCCCCCAAATTATAGTTTTATTATTAATTACTATATTCTTTATGGGGGAACGCCCTAAAAAACATAACTATATTAATTAGCTAGGGGTATTTAAAAAGCTGCAATATGTCATACACTATGTTTTTTCAAAGTAATAGCTTTGCGAGTTAAACTAAAAAACAAACTATTGAGTATCTATATGGTGGGACTATGGAGCTCGGTAATAAAAATAAGTAAATGAAGTATTTATTAACTGTAAGTATTTGTATGGCCCTATTATTTAATGCCTGCACAAACAACCAAAAAAAATGCTGCGATGGAAATCCTTTTTTCCACGAGTATAGCACTCCTTTTGGAGTAGCTCCTTTTAACGAAATTAAAATAGAGCATTATTTGCCTGCATTTGAAAAAGGAATGGCTCAACAAAGTGCAAACATTGAAGCTATTGTAAACAACGCAGAAGCTCCAACGTTTGAGAACACTATTGAAGCAATAGAATACAGCGGTCCGCTTTTAACAAAAGTGAGCAGTGTATTTTTTAACATGACAGGTGCTAACACAAACGATGATATTAAGGCTATTGCAAAAGAACTGGCACCTAAATTATCGAAACACAGTGATGACATTAATTTGAATCCTGCTCTTTTTACTAGAGTTAAAGCTGTTTACGAACAGAAAGACGGTTTAAACTTGAATCAGGAGCAAGGTATGTTACTAGAGAAGACATACCAAGGTTTTGTTCGCGGTGGTGCTAACCTTGAAGGAGAAGCTAAAGAGAAATTCAGAAAGATAAACCAAGAGTTGTCGTTACTTACTCTAAAATTTGGCGATAATGTATTGGCTGAAACCAACAGTTTTGTAATGGTGGTTGATAATGAAGCCGACTTAGCTGGCTTACCGAAAGGAAGTATTGATGCAGCTGCAGCAACGGCAGAAGAAAAAGGAATGGCTGGCAAATGGGTTTTTACCATTCACAAGCCTAGTATGATTCCATTTTTACAGTACGCTGAAAATCGTGAGTTGAGAGAGAAAATATTCAAAGCCTATATTAATAAAGGCGATAACAATAACGAGTTTGACAATAAGGAAACTATTAAAAAGATTGCTTCGTTACGTGTTGAACGCGCTAATTTATTAGGTTTCGAAAGTCATGCTGCTTTTATACTTGATAAGAACATGGCAAAAACGCCAGAGGTTGTAAACGAGAAGTTGGCCTTTTTAATGGAGCGCTCTACCAAAGTAGCTAAGCAAGAATTAAAAGATATGCAAGCTATTGTTAATGCTGAGGGTGGCAAATTTAAAATTGAGGCTTGGGATTGGTGGTTCTACTCTGAAAAAGTAAAACAAAAGAAGTTTAACTTAGATGAGAACGACATTAAGCCTTATTTTGAATTAGAAAATGTGGTTAAAGGTGCTTTATATACCGCCGAGCAATTATATGGTTTACAATTTGAGGCACGTGCTGATATCCCTACTCCGCATGCTGAGGCGAGAGCTTACGAGGTAAAGGAAGCTAACGGTGACCATATTGGTGTTTTATTTATGGACTTTCACCCGAGAGAAAGTAAAAGAGGTGGTGCATGGATGAACTCGTACCGCAAGCAAGAGGTTGTGAACGGAGAATTTATTCACCCTGTAATTACAATGGTGTGTAACTTCACAAAACCAACTACCGACACCCCTGCCCTATTGAGCTTTGAAGAGGTCACTACTTTATTCCACGAGTTTGGGCATGCTTTACATGGTTTATTATCTAAGTGTACTTATTATTCGTTATCAGGAACAGCAGTGCCTAGAGATTTTGTTGAGTTACCATCGCAAGTGATGGAACATTGGGCATCGGAACCTGAGGTTTTAAATGTATATGCAAAACATTATAAAACAGGAGAAATTATCCCAACTGACTTGGTAAATAAAATTCAAAAAAGTGGAACTTTCAACCAAGGTTTTATTACAACTGAATATCTAGCCGCAGCTATTTTAGATATGGACTACCATACGTTAACAGCTCCGTTAACACAAGATATTAATGCTTTTGAGACAGCTTCTAACAAAAAGATGGGTTTAATTCCTGAAATTGTAACACGCTACCGCAGCACCTATTTTAACCATGTGTTTAGTGGTGGATATTCTGCAGGATACTATGCTTACATTTGGGCTGCCATTTTAGATTCGGATGCTTTTGATGCTTTTGAAGAGAACGGTATTTTTGATAAAGAAACTGCTGCCAAATTTAGAACTAATGTACTTGAAAAAGGAGGCACTGAAGATCCAATGGTATTGTATAAAAACTTTAGAGGACAAGAACCAAACGAAAAAGCTTTATTAGAAGATAGAGGGCTTTTATAAAATTCAAAATATCGAAAATTTTAGCTTCGTAATTAAGGGCATTCAGAAATGGATGCCCTTTTATGTTAATAATACCAAGAAGAATTTCGCCTTAACTCCCCATCTTTTCCTCTTACCCAATTTGGTTCTGCTTCGGATATTCGAATTGGAAATACGGTATTAATTGCCTTTTGCTTTTTTGAAGATAAAGAACCATAAGTAGTCCCAAATTTCTTTTGAGCCAATTCTTCTCGCAGTTCAGCATATGCTTTCTCTAACTCATTCTGAACATCGATATAAAACCCATACGTAACATCACGATCTGTTTGTATTGAAACAACTGCTATAGACACTTGAGTATCTCCGAAAAAGTGCACACGCTTTGAACGTTTACTAGGCAACCAAGACTCATTGTTAGGGTTTGCAATGTATTCCTTCGTTAGTTCTTTTAAATCAGATAACTTTCTTTCTTCTCCTTTAACTAAAATAATATCACCACTCTTTACCCATACTGTAAAAAGATTCCTATCTGTCCACGAAGTACAAACTACCAAAACAACGAAATAAGACACCAAATAACAATAATATTTTTTTGACATAAACCACACTTTTTAGGAGACTAAATCTACAGATAATTCCTACAAAAGAAAACAATACTATTTTTACTCTATCACTAAATTCAGAATACCAACACTATAGAGGAATATTTTGGACAACTTTTAAATAAATCCGTTTAATAACATTGCCAAATAGATAAACATTACATACATTTGTTTCAGATTTTGGAAGTGCAAATATTTTATTTGCCAAGGGAATTAGGTGAGAATCCTAAACAGTACCCGCTGCTGTAATCTCTAGCCGTTAGGCTAATCTTTTAATTAACATGTCACTGTTGCTCCCAAAGCAATGGGAAGGCAATTAAAGGAGGAGTAAGTCAGAATACCTACCAATAATCAATATTTGAAAGTAGCTTTCGGGAGTTAAAGCAAAATCGGTTAAGTACCTAGGGTACTTTCTATCCGTAAATTATATCCCCACGCATTTTCAAAAACATTTTATTGCAACAACGTAGACCGATATGCCAATTGGTCGAATCTAGTATTATCTGTATAACAATGTTTTTCAAAGAAAAGCGCTCCAAAGGGGGTGCTTTTTTTTATTCATACTGTCAGGTTCATTAATTTATACGACAATAAGAATAAACAACTAATACTAGCATCATGAAAACATTATCACTAATAGCCGCAATACTATTAAGTATTAATATTTATTCGCAAGAAAAAATTAAAGCCATAGATGCAAAAGGCATAGATATAGGAAGCTACATTAATAATTTTAAGGCCACTACGGATAAGGGCGAATTGTTTTCGTTAAACGATGCTTTAAAAGATGGCCCTGTTGTGATTATATTCTATCGAGGATTTTGGTGCCCTGTGTGCAACAAACATTTGGCTGCAATGCAAGATAGCTTACACTTAATTGCAGATAGAGGTGCACAACTAATAGCCATATCTCCAGAAAAACCAGAGTATCTTAATATCATGAAAGATAAAACTGGTGCCAAATTCACACTTCTTCATGATGAAAATTACGAAATATCGGATACTTTTGGTGTTACCTTTACTCCTTCTAAAACAACGCGAACCATTTACAATATAGCTTTAGGTGCCAAATTAAAAGAAACACATTCCGACGAATCAGAACAACTACCCATACCCGCCACATATATTATTAATACAGATGGTACAATCATATGGCGCCATATTGATCCGTATTATAAAAACCGAGCAAACGTAAAAGATATTCTTAATAATTTGCCAGTTATAATAGATACTAATCCATTATATTAAGATTAAACCACCCAAGATCTTATTTAGAAATTCTGCACAAATGGCTTAATCTAATTAATAGATATACATGATAATATGCAAATACTTTTGATGGAACTACAAGAGCTTTTTCAACAATTACTATATCCATTATACTATTTATAATATTAAAATTACTATCTTAAAACTTCGAAAATCAAACCCTTATATTTATATGAGACATTTATTCTTCACTCTACTACCTACCTTTGTGTCCATTGCAATTATTGTTGTTAACATCTATCTCATTAAACGATTCTACGGTTATTTCATCAAAGAATTAAACAAACCTTTTTATGCAATGCTTTGTATTGTACTATTCTTTGTAGCTACAAGCTTCTTAATGATTAGACATGAAATGGGGAGCTTTAGCGATTCGCAATTTATTATTGCCTCCGTATTAATGGGAACATTAGCATTCTTAGTATTCGCTGTTGTATTAGTAGACATTGTATTAATCTTCATACATATTGAGCCCAAATACGCAGGTATCGTTGTATTATCTACCACCCTTTTGATTATTGCTTACTCTATTTGTAATGCATCACACACACGTGTAAAACATCAGGAAATAAAAATAGAAGGCCTAAAAAAAGAATTACACATAATGCACTTATCTGATATGCACATTGGTCCATTTAGAGGGCACGAATTTGTTAAAAACATTGTAAACAAAACTATTGATGCCCATGTTGATGCAGTTGTAATAACAGGCGACTTATTTGATGGCGTTGTTGAATTAGACAAAAACAGCATCGCTCCCTTCAAAAAACTAGATGTTCCCATATTCTTTATCGAAGGTAATCATGATATTATTATAGGTTCAAAAAGGGCGAAGGAGGCTGTACGGGAAATTGGAATTACGGTTCTTGAAAACGAAATATTCAATTTTGAAGGAGTACAACTTATTGGACTTAATTACATGGCAGAGGACGACTCTGCATATTACAAAGAAGAACATATTGAGGATAAAACAGCTGAAAGAAAAACCATAAAAAGCGTATTGGATGATTTAGTATTAGACGATAATAAACCTAGTATTTTGCTACACCATAGCCCTGCTGGCATTAAATATATCAATGAAAAAGGTATTGATTTATTTCTTTCAGGACATACGCATGCCGGGCAATTGTTTCCATTTACCTGGCTCATTAAATTAATTTTTAAATATTCGTATGGCTATCATAACTTCAACGGAACCCAGATGTTTGTTTCGCAAGGTATTGGGACTTCCGGCCCTCCCATGCGATTAGGCTCCAAGAGTGAGATGGTAGTGTTGGATTTAATGCCACTTGATTAATAATACGTGAAATTCGAGATTAGATTGTCTAAATATTGAGTTCAAAAAACTCATAACCAAAAACTAAGACAATCTAATCATGAAAAATAACATTCTGCTAATCACCAGTTTTACTCTTATTAGCTTTACAGCATGTACCTCTTTTCAATTTACATCGCTGCAGAGCAATCTCCTAAATCTTGATTCAAATTATTTCTTATATCAGGATGATACGCTAGAAGTAAAATACTCTTTTGCAGGCAGAAACTGCCCATTACAACTAACCATCTACAATAAATCGGACGACCCAATTTTTATCAACTGGGAACAATCGGCAGTAATAATTAATGGACAAAGCCTACCAATTAACCCCTTAAATTCAATAATGTCGTCCAGAAGCCAAACTTCTACTTATGCAATCGGAAATCACTACGAAAGTAGCAGTAGTATCAGCAATGGAGTTATTGAACATTCCGACAGGTCGGGTTTTATACCACCTAAAGCTAGTATTACAATAAACAGTTATAATCTAAGCAGTGGTTTTATTAACACTACCCTAGCCGATTCTACACAAAAAGTATACGAAGAAAGCGCACTCAGAACAGTAACCAAACACTTCTTCACAAAAGAAAATTCACCCCTTAAAATCAATTGTTTCTTAACTTACAATAACGATACTAAAACTCAGAAGAATTATATCAAAAGCAAATTTTGGTGTGCTTCAGTTTATAAAACCAACTACCAATCGTATAATAATAGAGGCGATCAATATTTTGTTTCTCGCTCTAGCGTTGCTGGCGATATATTAAGTACAGCAGCCATTGTTGGCGTAGCCATAGTAGCCGTTAAAGCAGACCTTGAATATGACGACGAATGTTGTCACGAGCGATAACACAATAATAATGAAGCTACAATATACATTAAGACTTTCGCATATATAGCTTGCAAGAAATTCAGTCTTAATATAAAACATATTTTTGCTTTATATTAAGACTATTTACAAATGGTTAAACTTATAATTTAAAGAATTTAACCTGCTCCCTCAATAAAGAAGCATGCGAATTTAACTCCTCAGCTTGAGCTGATAACTCTTCGGCTTGAGAAACGTTATTTTGTGATACATTACTCAAAGCAATCAAGGCATCCTTGATGTATTCTGATTTCTGACGTTGAGAATTACTAGCCCCTGAGATATCTTGTATAAGTGCGTTTACATTTTGGATATTTGGCAATATTACCTCTAACATCTCACCACCCTCTTCTGATAATTTAACACCATCTTTGGTTATGCCTGTTATTACCATCGAGGCCTCTTTACTGCTTTCTGCTAATCTTTTTACCTCATTAGAAACCACACCAAACCCTTTACCTGCATCACCTGCTTTAGCCGCTTCAATAGCCGCATTTAAGGCTAAAATATTAGTTTGAAGAGCTAAATGATTAACAAACTTAGTTTGAGCCAATATTTCCATTGATTTTGATAATTGCTCAGAGTTCTGATTCCCTAAATTCACAATATGATTAACAGACTCATCAGAAAGTTTACTTGTTTTAATCGAATTATTAGCATTCTTATCTATTTCAACAGTAATATCCTCAACAGTAGCACTTATTTCTTCAATCGAGGCTGCTTGGTTATTTGCATCTGCGGATAAGTTTTGAGCACCACCATTTAGTTCCTTAGCCGATTCTTCAAGTGTATCCGATGTGTGTTCAATATTCTTAATGATACTTATCAAACTTTCCATCATTTTTGAGAAAGATACATTTACAGCTCCTATCTCATCTTTTCTGCTTAACTGACTTTGAGTAAAATTTACTTTTAAATCACCATTGGCAATACTCTCTGCTGCATTAGCTACAATACCGAGTCCGTTAGAGATTGATCTATTAATTAAAACAGCAACCAAACAAATTAAGATAATTGATAAAAGAATAACTATTCCGATAATAATAATTTGTTGATGCAATGATTCTTTAAAAACTAAGGCAGACTTTTTAGAAATTTTTGCCAAGCGTACCGTTGAATTGCTCGAAAATTGTTCAACTTTCCACCCTAACCAACCTGCATTTTTTGCCTGAGCTCGAAATTCGATTATAGTTGTATGGAGTTTATCTGCACAATTAACTAATTCGGGCGACAAATTTTTATTTAAACTTACAAGCTTATCACCCATTAAAGATAAGTTTGCCATAAGCTCCTCATCTTCGGTATACCTCCCCAATTGAAAAGAATGAGATTTTAGTTCAACATTTATTACATTTAGATAACTATTAAACTCAAATTTTGCCCTATTTGAAATATTTTTTTCTTTATTGAGTAAAGAATAAAAATCAGTAAGACTCTGTATACTAACACCCATTAGACTATCACACTCTTGGGCCTTATCAAAATATTTACGTGCGTAATTTGGCATTTGAGCAATCTCGCTTTGTACTGAATCAAAAACCAAAACCAATTCGTTAGGAATATCCTGTTTAATAGCATCCAATTCTTTTGCTGCTGCCGCTGCCCTATCTATTACAATCCTTGGCCTATAGTCTTTCCTATCCGTACGATAGGCAATCATATGCTGGTCGGTTATCCTAAGTATCGAAATAGAATATTCTATTTTAGCTTGAATAGTAGATAATTTTTCAGATTTGTAAACTGTAATAACACTTATTACGGCAACCAATAACATTAACGTTAACACTATCGCATATGAACCTACAAGTTTTGTAGATATTTTAATATGATCCGGATTTAGTTTCTGTAATATCTCGGAAAGTTTACGTTTTTTGTTCAGCTCTCGTAACTCTTCTACCCCTCTTTTCATGCTCTGTAAATCAATATAATCAGCCTAATTCTTTAACTCATTTATAATCTTACTCTAGCTGCGCATCAAGAATCAATAAATTGTAATATTGAACTATGACTGTATAGCAACTGTAAAAATAACCAAGCCCTTATCATTGTTATAAATAATAAGGGCATATTTGGCTATTTAATATGTGTATAATTTGAGATTACTGTACAATAAGTTTTTGAGTTGTTGTGCCTACTTTAACAATATATAATCCTTTTGCTGCTACGTTATACTCCATTGAAATCTGCTTTGCAGAATACACCAAGGCTCCTGTACTATTAAATATCTTTATCTGCTGAGCATCGTTTGTTCCTGTTTTTACAATTATCGAACTATTACGACTGTAAACCTGGTGTTGACTTGGAGACTTATCAAAATCAACTGACGTTGAAGTACTGCGAGGCTCTGATTCACTATTCACAATAATTTCATCGATTAAACCAACCTTTCCATCTACCAAAATCCCATTAAATACATATCCTGGAAGTGTATAGGCTACATCTCCTAAAACTCGTATATATGTTACATCAATATCTGTTGCTCCTGCAGTATATTCAAAAACAAGATCTTGCCATTCTCCACGATTTGTGTAAGCATTAGAAGTTGGCGCTGGCGTATTATTGTTAATTCGAATACTGATAGCTGGTATATCTTGATAATTTACCATCATATGTAAATAACGAGTTTCTCCTGCAGGCACAGTAAAATTGCATGGTATATCAACGAGTGCATACCAATTATTGGTATTATTTCTACCAAACTGACCACAAGTATTACTTGTATTCAACCCTGTATTTGATGGGTTAGAGATAGTCTCAAAGGATGCCCCAAAATATGGTGTAACATCAATTGGACTTTCAAAATCAGTAATTAAAATGTCCTGAGCATTTACATTTAAAAATGCTAAAATTGTAGCTGTTAGAATAAGTGTAATTCTTTTTTTCATATTGTTTAATTTATATTAATTAGTGTGTTTCTACGGTTAAATATTCAGGGCAAATCAATCCCATAAATTAGCTAAAGAATAAGGGCCACCTTCGGTAACAAAAAAGTTACCGTGAATAAATCTATGATTCATATCCATATTATGCATAGCAGCTATATCATCAGCATTCAGTTTTACATTTATAGCTTCAAGGTTCTGTTTTAAACGAGCTTCGTTGGTTGATTTTGGTATTACCACAATACCTTTTGCAACACTATATGCTAATACCAATTGCGCTATGGAGCAATTATTCTTTTCAGCCAATATTTTAAGCTTTGGATCGGTAAGTACACTTGGGTCATTTATATGCTTCAGGTGATCGGGCCTGTCTGACGATCCCAATGGAGAATATGCAGTAACTACAATATTATTGGAATTACAAAAGTTAACCAGTTCTTTTTGCTGTAGATAAACATGTAACTCAACTTGGTTTACTGCAGGTTTTATTTCCGCTTTACTAAGTAGATTCGAGAGTTTTTTAACACTAAAATTGCTTACACCTATGTTACTTACTAAATTCAATTGATATGCTTCTTCAAGACCTCTCCAGGTATCAATAAGTGGTTGTTCCTCTAAAGATAAGTAGTGAGATGCCTCTGTAGCATCATTTACGTCAGGCTTAAAAGCAACAGGCCAATGAATTAAATATAAATCAAGATAATCTAATTGTAGATCAGCAAGGGTTTGTTTTAAGGCTGGCATTACATTGGATTTGCCATGTGCATTATTCCACAATTTTGAGGTAATCCACAAATCAGAACGTTTAACAACGCCTTCGGCTATTGACTCAGAAATTGCTTTACCAACTTCCCTTTCGTTACCATAAACACTAGCACAATCAATGTGCCTATAACCGATTCGAATCGCTGCTTTTACAGCCACATATACTTCACCAGCACTTGCTTTCCAAGTTCCGAGGCCCACAAGGGGCATATGCCCTTTATTCAATTTAATAGTATTCATAAGGTAATCATTTAGATAAATTGAAACATATCAATCTCTAATACTTTTAGTATTAAAACGATACTTGTTTTATTCTCTAGTTACTAGGTGTGATTGCTTAGCTTTAAGTAAAAGATTTTTGAGCTCTTCTGTTTTATCAAGATACTGATCAACAACATTATTTTTCTCCTCCGGATCATCTTCTAAGTTATACAACTCATAACCCACAACTGGTCTTTGCTCAAAGGGTTTTCCCCAGGTATGAGGCTTGTGTAACTCTACATACTTCCACTGTGCTTTTCGGATAGCTAAACCTGGTTTTAAGCCGGTAGCTTGTTCTATTAATATATCTGCCCCTTTAGAGTCTTTACCTATTAATGACGGCCATAAATTGCGACTATCGGGAGCAGCATCTGTGGGCACATCGATATTTAGCATTCCTGCAAATGAGGCAAACAAATCAGCCTGACTAATTAATGCATCACTAACTCCTGGTATAATTTTATTGGGCCAATTAATAATAAATGGTACCCTTGTTCCACCTTCCCATATTCTGTACTTCCCTCCAGTATATATAGACGATGCATCATGACCTCTATCAACTTCTTCAGTCATTGCAACACAACCATCTTCATAACCTCCATCTTCATAAATAGGACCATTGTCGCTTGAGAATATCACAATCGTATTATCATCAATTCCTAATTCATTAATGGCACGCATTACTTCACCTACACACCAATCAAGCTGAACCATATTGTCTCCTCGATAGCCCAAAGTAGTTGCCCCTCTAAAACGTGGGTGAGGAATACGCGGTGCATGAATATCACTTGTTGTAAAGCATAATAAGAAAGGACTTTTACAATTATTAGTCATAAAATCCTTGGCTTTTAAGTATAAATCCTCAGCCATATTCTCATCGCTCCATAATGCACTCTTGCCACCTTTCATATAACCGATACGACTTACTCCATTTATTACAGAGCAACTGTGCTGACCATCACTTTTATACAGTGTAACTGCTTCTGGTTCTAATCTCGCATCAGGATACTGAGTACCCTTTACCGATTCCGGTATTCTTTTCCAATAAGAAACCGTTAAAGGATCTTCCGGTGAAAGGTTTACAACAGCGCCATTTTCAACATAAACACAAGGTACTCGGTCGTTTGTGGCTGGTATTATATATGAATAATCGAAACCCAAAGAGTTGGGAGTTAAATTTATTTGGTTATTCCAGTCGATGGTTCCATCGCCTAACCCTAAGTGCCACTTGCCAACAATGCCAGTTTTGTAACCCGCATCTTGAAATAAATTAGCTAAAGTATATTGTTCTGGTTTAATCAGCATTTCAGAGTCGCCCTGTAGAATGGCTGCTTTGGGATTTCTAAAAGCAAGTTCGCCTGTAAATAGCGAATATCGCGAAGGAGAACATGTAGCTGCCACTGAATGAGCATCGGTAAATCGCAATCCGTTATTGGCTAAAGCATCAATATTTGGGGTGGGAATTAATTCAGAACCATACACTCCAATGTCTCCAAAACCTACATCATCAGTATAGATGATAACCACATTGGGTTTGTTTTCTTTTACTTTACATGAGGTAAATAGAATTCCGAAAAGGAATATTGCGAGTAACTTAAATGTGCTTTCCAATTTGCTTATTTATTTAGTAATCAACATTGCTTTATAGCTCAAGAATTCATTCTTGATTAATTAGAGAAAACCCTAATATTTGTAGAGAATGATTTATATCTATAAACAACATTTAACAAATAAACAAAAACTCAAAAGCGTGTCAAATAGACAATATTGGCATAAACCTAGATTATCTTACTACAAAAAACCCATAGAACCGAAGTTCTATGGATTCCCTTTACAATAAACATTCGATTACCAAATAACCTTAAATAAAGGTAAAATTAATGGCTCTAAATAAATATTGCACTCTTACTAAAACCAGATATCACTCAAGTTTCTATTTATTAAAATAGCTCATGATTTTTTTTGCTATTAATATATGACCTGCGTCATTAGGATGATTAACTGTAGCCATGAAATCCTCAACTTTGGCTCCTGCTGCAATAGCATCTTTAAATCCTCTATAACTATCTACTAATCCTACTTCATATTCTGCAGCTAGCGCTCTAATTTGATCGCTATGCTGATCTAAAATAGTTGTATCTACTTTTAAATCCACCCTTTTATCTGGAGAAGGCGTACAAAGAATCACTTTTACATTTTTCTTTTTAGCCATAACAATCATCTTTGACCATGCTTTACGCGCCTCCTCTAGGGTTACATTTCTATCATTTAAAGCGTAATCAATAAATAATACATCAGCATTATGCGGTAAAACTTCTGCTTTAAATCGTTTAACACCTTGCGTTGAATTTTCACCTCCTATTGATGTTGTTATTACATTTACTACAGCATGTGGGTATTGCTCTTTTATACCTTTTAGTACAAGATGAGGATATGCCTGTAAGGTGTGAACATTTGGTGTATTGTAATATCCCGATGGAACTGAATGCCCATGAAAAACAACATTAACAGTTCGATTCTTAGGCCACTTTTTATTTAACTCAACTTTTACGTTATCTAAATAATCGCTTGAACTTGCTACCCCTTGCCCAATGGCATTAAAACTTAACAAGCATATTACTATACATCCTATTATTTGTTTCATAAGTACTAATTTTTACAATTTTATTTAAGCGAAAAAAGAGACTTCTTATTCAAGAAGTCTCTTATCTCAGTATGTATAATTACTTACACCTATAATAAAGCTTTATGAATTAAGGCTCCAACATGGTATAAATCGTTTTCTAAAACGGTATCAAATTCTTTTGCTGCATTAGCTGCATCTTTAAGACCAAGACTACCTAGTGCCATTAAGTAATGGCAATGTTGCTCGTGGCGTATTTGCATGTCCTCTTCAAAGATTAATAAATCTGGAAGTGAAACGGCAAAGTAATCCATTTCGAATGGTACGAACAACTGTTTCTCGCCATATTTAAGTAATCTATTGTATCTACCTCTAGCATCGGCCTCACAACCTAATTTTTCTAAGGCAAGACCTTGGTAATAAATCTTATCAGGTTGCTGATCGTTATAATATAAAGCAGCTGTTGGTTCTGATTGACCTATGGCAGCCATCTCCCAATATTTTTTGGCCGACTCCATATCTCCTAAACCTTCGTATGCTACTCCCATATGGAAGTGAATATCATTTTCTTCAGCTCCAGGAAGCTTTCCTTCACCTAAATTATCAGGATAATAATCCGTTTGGTTTAGATGGTCAATAGCTAACTTAAACTCTCCGTTAGCAATGGCTTTCTTAGCCAATTCAATATGGGCGTATAAATACTGACCTGATACTTTACCTTCTCCACCTTCCCATGGGTGGAACTGACGTGCCATAATCATTTCTAAAGCTTTTGCATACTCACCTTTTAAATTGGTAAGAGTAACACGCTCAAGATATAAATCATCACGGAAGTTTACGGCATCAAGGTTATCTTCAAGTACTGCTAAACGAGCATCAAGACTATCGCCCATCTTCTTATAAAGCTGATCTAGCTCCATTAAGATACGCGCATCTGTTTTATCCAAATTATAAGCAGTCTCTAACGCTACACGTGCTTTTTGAGGATTGTTCTGCTTGTTGTAATAAGCCAAAGCTAAGTTACGGTGTACAGTAGGGAATGAAGCATCTAAGTCTTTAGATTTTTCCCAACACTCAACTGCATTATCGTGCTGACGAGCACCATACCAGAAGTTACCTGCATAGTAATATGCTTTACTATCTGTTGGGTTTACTTCTGTTGCATATTGTAATGCAATAAGTTCTTCTAATTTATTAGGGAAACAGTACTCTGGATCCATATCGGCAGCTTTCTTTAAAGATGCTAAAGCAGCAGCCTCGTCGCCAGCTAAGTGATGGTAGTATCCATGGAAATATTGTGCCGTAGCGTAAACGTTTCCTTTATCTGCAAGATGGATATTTATAAAATCGATAGCTTCTGTATAGAAACCTGCTTGTGCATAATCTAAAGAGAATTCAATAAAGTTGTGTACATAATCGCGCATCAACTCTTTTAATTCATCAAGAATAGCTTGGTCGTTTGTGATCAAGAATTTCTCGTATGATGCACCAAAGTTAAATTGATCCAATTTCAGAGTTTCCTCGATAAGAGCCAATGCCTCTTCAGTTCTGTTTGCACGACGCAACAACATAATTTTAAGATGACGCGCTTTTTGATTTACCCAGTTACGGATTAATGAGCGGTCAACTAACTCTAATGCTTTTGCTACATCTCCTTTGATAGAATCTAACTGCGCACAGTGGAAGAAACCTGAATCTTGCCAAGCACCATTCCAGGTTGCTTTAAATAAGTTGTCGTACGCCTCTTTGTTTTTACCTTGATATCTTAAACAAAGACCTAAGTTATATAATGGCTCGCCATCGTATGGATTTGGACTGCGTTCTGTAAGTGTTTCAATTGCTGTGCGGAAATAAGGTTCTGCTTTAGCAAACTCACCACGTTTCATATACCACGCACCCATTGCATTGTTACAACGCACATCGCTAGGCTCACGCTTTAATCCTTCTAAATAATAATCCAATGGATTAAAAGTTGCATGACGATACTGCTCAAGATGAAGACCACGTAAGAAAAGTTGCTCTACTGAATTTATTTCTTCAGGTTTTTTAGCCGCTTTTGCTGCATCAGGAATTGGCTTTAACTCAGCCGGAGCAGTTTGCCAATCAACAACCGCATTTCCATCGGCATCAACAATGGCTAAATAGCAATCATCCATGTTAATATCCGCTTTAAGCTTATGCTCAAAACTCATTTCAGGATTCATATCTACTTTCTCTTCAAAAAGTGTTTTACCTTCTGATTTTAATACGATAGTAGAACCTGGGAAAATACCTGTAGTATATGCTTTAACAACATACTCATCACCTTCTAGCTCAAGGTTAACCATACCATCCTTAGTTGCATTTTTCACTACACCAAGGTCGCGGTAAGGCATAAAGTATTGCTTAAAACTCTTCTCCTCAAATGGTTGTAACCAAGTAAAATCGGGTTGATTATCTGTGTAAACACCACACATTAACTCAATATACGGGCCATCTTCGTCAGTTAAATTTCTGTCCCATGCCTGTCCGAAATCACCATGTCCCCAAGTCCATTGCTTTTTACCTGGTGATTGGTGATGATCTGCAACGTGTAATAATCCACCTTGAGAATCGTTTTCAAAACCACCTACAAAATCGTGCTCCGACTTAATAGCCATGTAACTTGTTGGTACTGGTACATTCTTATATTTAGAAATATCAACACCCGAAGAATAATCAACTTTGTAATACTCACCTGTTGCGATTGGGAAACTAGATACATCACGTTTACCATGATCGAAAACTGCATTTACATCAGGTGGAAATACCGATTGGTAATCATCATTAACCTTAACAGCTGGGTTTGCCCACCATAGGAATGTTTGAGGATGATTGGTACGGTTATATAGTTTTACTTTAATTTCTAAGTAAGCTTTATCGGGATGTAAAGTAAAACCTGCCATACCCTTGGTACGGAACATACGCTCTACTTCGCTACACCATACGGTAACACTTCCATCCTCGTTATATTCAATTTTAGAATCTACCGGATCGTAAGTTGAAGGACGGTGATGCTGAGGCCAGTTGAACTCAATACCTCCAGAAATCCAAGGTCCTGTTAACCCTACTAAAGCAGGTTTAATTACTTGGTTATAATAAACAAAATGACGCTCCTTGGTTTTATCATATGCCATTTGAACACGACCGCCTAATTCAGGTAAAATCATGATCTTAACAAAGTCATTCTCCAAGTAAACTGCATTCCAAACTTTATCTTCTTTCTCATCCTCAATCTTTTCGATTACTGGATGTGGATAAACAACACCACTGCTTCCTTGGTAAACTCTTTTTTCAAGAAAGATTGGGTTTTTCTCAGGCTTACCAATACCATAAGTAGGGATTGTTACCGCCTCGTTCCAAGCTTTTACTGTTGTTTTCATAATTGTTAATTTTGAAATCTGGGACGTTTAATTCTAAGACCTATCCTATTCTGTTATGAATAAGGTAAGAACATCACCAATTATATTTTTTTACTATTTTATTATATTGAATTATTTATCAGACTTAATCAATTCGCTTTCAATTTCCTCGAGCGACTTACCTTTTGTTTCAGGAAGTTTTAAATGAATAAACAGATATCCTGCACCGCAGATTATACCGTATACCCAAAACGTACCCGATGCCCCAAAAGATGAATTAAGAAGTGGGAAAGTATAAGTTAACAAGAAACTTGCTATCCATAACGATGCTGTAGCTATTGACATGGCAGCTCCGCGTACTTTGTTTGGAAATATTTCGGATAAAACAACCCATGTGATTGGACCTAATGTCATTGCATAACAAGCTATGGCTAATACTACCAAAACCAATAACATTACTCCAGATATTTGGAAGTAGTAAGCTGCGCCAATCAGGCAATATATCCCAACCAAACAAGCTGAACCAATCTTCATAAGGGTTCTTCTTCCTAATTTATCCACAGTGAAGATGGCCATAAATGTAAATACTAGATTTACACTTCCGGTGATAACAATATTCATTAAGGTATCTGAAACACCGTAACCTGCTGCTTTAAAAATCTCATCGGCATAATTAAATATCACATTAATACCACACCATTGCTGAAATGCTGCTAAAACAATCCCTACAATAAGAACCGTTCTCATACTTGGATGAAAAATTGCAGAAAGAGTAGACTTGTTATCATCCTTATCTAAAGCTCTTTTAATATTATTAGATTCGACCATGGCATAAGCATTACCGCCAATTTTTTCTAATATATTATGCACTTGTGTTTCGTTTCCATTTTGCGCTAACCACCTCGGACTTTCGGGTACAAAAAACATTAGTACAAAAAACAAACCTGCTGGTATAGTTTCTGCCCAAAACATAATACGCCATCCCATCTGTCCGTTCCATGAATTAAGAATTTCTAGGTCTGTGGCATCAATTGAGACTGGTTCTGCAATTTGCCAATTGGCAATTTGAGCTGCTAGGATACCAATTACTATAGTCAATTGATTTAGTGACACAAAGCGTCCTCTAAGACTACTAGGTGAAACCTCTGCAATATACATTGGGGATAGGTTTGATGCTAAACCTATACCAATTCCTCCAAGAATACGATAAAAAATAAACATCGAATAACTATCTGTTGCACCTGTTCCGATAGCTGAGGCTGTAAAAAGAAACGCCGAAAAAATTAACAATCTTTTCCTTCCGTATTTATCACTAAGTGCTCCCGATATCATTGCACCTAATAAACATCCAATTAGAGCGCAGCTCATAGTCCATCCTTGCAGAAATGGTGAGTTAGCGATATCAAAAAAGCGCTCGTAAAAAGGCTTTGCTCCTCCGATAACAACCCAGTCGTAACCAAAAAGCAATCCCCCTAAAGCAGACACCAATGATATCCCTAATAAATAGCGTGTATTATATTGTATTTTGCTCATTCTTCTATTATTAATATTCAAAAAGACTATTCTATTACTTTAACCAACATTACAAATAAAGGGCATTCAACTAAAGTACAAAATGGAACATTTCAGCAAAAAACTAGAGAATATTACTAATATTGAATTAATACATTATTATCTGTAATAAATAGGCTAAAAAGAAGATTTTTCAACAAAAAAATAGCCAATATCTATAATAAGAATTAACATGTTTTATTAATAAAATCTTGTAACTTGCACACCCCCTAGTATGCCCCTGACAATAAATAACACAAATAATAAAAACACTACTTATGGCTAAGATCGAAGGTTTCAAAAACCAACGAACCATAATAATCCCTGACTATATTATTAATGAAATTGAAAATGATCCATTTAAATGTAACTTATATATTACAGATATAGGTTATTATCCTGACGCAAATGATCATTATAGATCTAGACCAAAAGGATGCCCTCAATATATACTTATGTATTGTATTAAAGGCCAGGGATGGATCGAATTCAATAATAAGAGAATAACAATTCATCAAAACCAGTATTTTGTAATACCGCCCAATACACCTCACAATTATGGTTGTTCGGTAAATGATCCTTGGAGTATTTATTGGGTTCATTATTCGGGTACAAATGCACATAACTTTACCGAGAGCCTTGACGAAGCAAATACTATTACACCCTCACAGGTTGATAGAATAGACGATCGGATTAATATTTTTAAGGAAATAATTACAAGCCTTGAGATGGGTTTTAGTAAAGAGAACATCGGATACTCAAGCATACTGTTAGGATACTTTTTGTCCACCTTTAAATACATTGACCAATTTAGGCATATACGCACAACCAAAGAAGGGGATGCCATTGGTAAGAGTATCTTGTATATGAAAAATAATATTCAAAATAAGATATCATTGGATGAACTTGCGGAAAACGTTGCTCTATCGGCCTCTTACTATTCTTCAGAATTTAAGCGCAGAACGGGTAAATCGCCAATTGATTATTTAACCAACCTTAGAATACAGGAAGCTTGCCAATTACTTGATCATACCTCTTTACGCATTAAAGAGATTGCAATTAAAATTGGCTTTGATGATCCGTTTTACTTTTCACGCGTGTTTAGAAATATTATGGGAGTATCACCAAAAAAATACAAATCGAATCCGAAAGGATAATATTTTTAATAAAAAAATCCTGCGTCTGAATTATTCAGAGTCGCAGGATTTAATAAAATTGAGCTCAATATAAATTATTTGGGTAATATCTTATACCACATGGTATGCCTTATTTAGACATTACAATTGTAGTAACTGATTTTCCTGATAGTTTAGGCTTTAATTTTTTTAGCTTTGTGTGCTCGAGGTTTTTATCTTCGGATGTTTCATAAGCAGAAATGGTATAATCCTTAATATTATCTATTCCGTCAATACTTATGGATTTACTTGCATTAGTATAGTTAATGGCTACTAAAACAATTTGATTGTTTGATTGATAAGCTGAAATCATAAGGTCCTGAGACTTCTCTACATCTGATGAGTCTGATAAATAATCAACATCAATACGTTTCATTCCGGGTTGAACAAATCTACTATAGTTACCAAAGGCCCACAGCAACTTAGAATCTAGTGGAGTACCATCATACTTGGCTTTTTCACTATCAAAATTACCATCGGTATCTAAATAAATTAATCCGTCTTTAAAATCGCATTGCGATAAAGCCGTCCACCATTGCCATGAAGTAGCATTAGCTAATACTAAGTCACTATGCATAATACGTGCTACAAACAAAGCCGTTCCCATACCCAAGTCTCGTTTACGACCTTGTCCAATATCATCGTTTTTTTCCAATACGCAATATTCACTTTGCCAAAATGATACATCAGGATTAATATTCTGGATGGTCTTATTAAGTCTATTACGAGTATCTACCAAAGTTTGAACTGGCCATGTTGAAAAATAACTATGCCCTGAAATGGTATTTTTAACATGTGGCAAATCGCCAATGTAAGTAGCACACTCCGGATTAAAAAAGAAATTAACCTGATCTGCTCTTTCTTTTACATTACGAAGTCGCTTTACTTCATCCGAAGACTCTATTGCATAATCAGATAAATGCTCTAGCATACCTGATTCTCCCAAAACAATTTCACAATCTATTTCACGATCATTAAGCTCCTTTGATAAATACTTAGTCAGCAAATACAAATCTTCATTGGATGCAGGACTTCCCTCCTGACTACCACTATCCCAACCCCATTGTGGTTCATTCATAGGACTGATGTAATTGATATTTATATTTTTCTCGTTATTAAAATATTCAACCACATCACTCATGTACTTGGCAAAACTAGATATCTCACCTGATTTTATATTGAGTTGTGTCGTTCCTTTATCAGAAAAAGCTTTACCATTACTGGTGTATTGCACAGGTGGCGAAATCATAAAAGCTAAAAAATTCTCTACTCCATAGCCTTTTGCTTTCTCTAAGAACCATTGTTGACCTTGCTGTTTATTCCAATCAAAAGTACCATCAGGTGATAAAAAACATTCGCCTCTGCGCCATTCGTTTTTAATACCGCTAGAATCTGCCTGTTCTGTACTTCCTGCTCCCAGATAAAATCGCCAGGTTGATAAGCCAATTCCTTTAGGATTTCCTTTGGTATCAAGCTCTTTACTAAAAAGCCATTCTGCTATTTGCTCTTTTTTCTCGATAGGCCAATTTTTACCAACAAATTGACATCGCCAAGCATCAGAAGCGCCCCAACTATGTATGGTTTGTAATTCGGCATCCGTATTAAGGGATACCGAAATTACATCATTTTTTTTTGCACTTACCAATGAGGTGTGCACCATAATTACAGCAAACAATAAATAAAATAAGCGCATAATTAACCTTATTATTCAATAATTTCTACTTCAGCAATTGCTGTATATGGTTTTCCGTTTTGAGAAGAAAGCACCTTAATTTTAATATATCTGCAATCAAATTTACTCTCGTCCATATATTCTTGCGAAAATAAAATATCGTGATAAGGCTCTCCTTCTTTACACTGACCAACAACCTGTGGTTTATCGAATGAAGCCTTATCTTTGCTTATATAAACTTCAAATTCTTTAACATGTCCGTTTCCACCTTTTGATCCTCGTTGAACCAAACGTATTCCTTTAATTGATAATACCTCTGAGGCATCAATCACAATTTCGTGAGGAAATTCTTGCTCATTGCCATTCCACTCAGTATGCCATAAACTTCCGTGATCTCCGTCAAGAACATTCTTAGCTTCGTAACCTTTTTGACCTGGAGTGCTGCTTACAATAGTAGAACTTTGCCAAGGATGTTTACTTAAAAATAAATCATCTAAGTCTGTTTGAGCTATTTCAACCTTTGGAGCAAAGGCATCCGATTGAGCGTAAGTTTGTAGTGATTTAAGCATTTGACGCGCAACTGGTCTTTCGTCTAAATTATTAGTGATATCAAAGGCCGAAATAATTAATGACCCTTTACCAACCTTCACTTCCATTACACCTGAGAGCTTAGCATTACGAGCAAAATTATCAATAACCTGAACAATAGGATCAATCTCGGCATTAAGATCTGAGATATCAATAACAGACATTTCTCTGGTCATATCCCACCATTGCCAATTGCTATGATAATCCGTTGGAAAATCAGCCAAAGCATCATGCTCAGGGTTACATAAAATACCCATTGTACCTGCTTGTTTTGGAAAGTGAACCGGGCTCCAGAATACAGGAACAAATTTTCCGCTCACCTTTTTCTTCATATTACGAACCGAAGGATTATAAATTACTTTTCTTCCTTTAGCTAAGGCAGCCTTTACTTCATCCAAATCGTTTGAAACTAATACACCTTTTGGTTTGCTAACTTTATCAGTTGGATACACCCAAAGATCCCAAGTATTTTCAACCTCGGTATTGTTAATTTGAGCTGATAAGGTAAAGTGAGTGGCTTTATCCAAGCTACTAAAATCGATATTAATATCTCCAAAAATAAAATACTCACCTTGAGCTACAGCATTATTATTAAAGCTTCCCTCTTTAAATACATTTCCTTTTTGATCAGCCAAAACCCATTTAACTTCGGCATTATCAAATTTATTGGCCGAGTAATTGGCAAATTCAATAACCCCTTTAAAGGTTTGATTATTTTCATAAATAAAATGATCAGTACGAAGCAACAGTACAGATTGAGAACAAAATGCCTTAAACGACTTTTCGGTAATAATGCCTTTTGATTCCCAAAATGCATCTAACAAACCAACATGAGCTGTACTTTGCCCAGGAAAATCGGTCAACTGTAACAACTGAAAACCTGCCTGATTTGGTGTACGGAAAGCTCTCTCTATTTCTTCTTTATAAAGTAACTCAGCTAATTTACCCGATGCCAAAGTAAAATCCTCAGCTTGGTGTAATAAACCTTTTTCGCGTAAATCTTCTCTAATGGTAACCAAAGAAAAAGGATCTAATACTCCATCGTATTTTTCAATTTCGGCCATACGTGGATATACCGAGTATTGTCCGATCTCATGTGAGATAAGTGGCACTGGTAATCCATCTATCGAAGCACGGTAATCATCTTTACTATTCGGAGAGAACTCATTAAAGAATCCTTGTCCTCGTACCCATCCTTTTTTGGTAATTTGAGTAATAAAATATTGCTCCGATGGCTCAGCCCACTTACCATGCCCTTTTTGGAAAGTAAATGCAGAAACTGAATATAAATGACGGTTATCTAACTTACGTAAATCGTTAACCATTGCATTCATATAATCGTAATCACCTTCCAGCTCATTACCTAAAGTAAATAAACAAAACGAAGGATGATTTCCGTATTCTTTGATCATTCGCTCAGCTTCTTGATTAAAGAAAACGTTGGTTGGTTCATCTTTACCAAAATTAAAACTCCACGATGGTAATTCAACCTGCAAATAAACCCCTAATTGATCGGCAGCTTCAAAGGCAGCCTTTGGCGGACACCAAGAGTGGTAACGAATATGGTTTAATCCATAGTCTTTAGTAGCCTTCATAATTTTTATCCAATCTTGTAATTCCGTTGGCGGATGACCCGTTTTAGGATAGATAGAACAATCTAAAGTACCACGTAAGAATATTTTATCACCATTCAAGCGAAAGAAATGACCATCAGATACAAGATCACGCATCCCAAAGGTTGTTTCGTATTTACTTGTAAATTCCTTTTTACCTTTTCCTCCGGCAATACATACTTTTAAATTATAAACGTTGGGCGAAAATTCGCTCCACATATATTTTTCATCGCCTAATGCGTATTCTAACTCAACAATACTTTCTCCAGGTTCAAAAGTCTGCTCAGCAATAATTTCGTTTACCTTATGGTTTTTTACATTGGCTGACAAATTCACACTACCTTTTACTGCTTTTTTATTGCCGTTATTAATAGTGAGTGCTACTTTAACTGTATTCGCTGTAACATTAGGATATGTTGCCACATGGCTAATTCTGATAGGGTCATGAGCTGTTATATCCATATCGCCTAAAATACCATTCCAAATTGTTTGGGTTTCTTCGGTATAAGCGTGTGATAAACCCACATCAAAATGCTGAGTATTATCAACTGCTATAGCAATACTATGTGTTCCGGGCGTTAAATATTCACTAACATTATATTTATGCGGAGCTATCAAACTATTTTGAGTATCCACTTTTTTACCGTCAATAAATAGTTCTGAAGTCCATTTTACCATTTCAAGGTTTAAATCAATGTACTTCCCTTTCCAATCGGCAGGAATCTCAACTTGACGATAGTACCAAGCTTTACCAATAAAAGCATATTTTCTGAAAAGGTGCTCAAATGGCTTTTGAATGGTATCGGTATTTAATTGCGTACCTAATTTAAAATTATCAGTGGTTCCGGGTAAATTAACTTCTTTATCAAAATCTGTAGCAATAGTATTTGCATTAGAAACTGAATTTTCATCATCAAGCTTCACTTTCCACTTTCCATGGAGTGAAATATTTTGCTGTGCCATTAATCCGGATATACCGAAAAACAAACAGGCCAATGCCATAATATGGCGATACTTAAGGCTTCTCTTTACTTTACTCATAATAGATAACTATTAAATACTATAGATGTATTCTCCCATAGAGATAATACACTTTTTTAAAACTTATTTACTCTCACAAAATCTTACTATTTATAGAATTCAACAATAGAATAAGGCATGAAAAAAATGGATTATATGATTGTACTATCACTACGATTTGCAGGAATAAATTTAATTCTGAGTATCTGCTTTTAAGATAGATATAGGAAGGACACATTATTTATATCAAAAAATAAAAAATAAGGTATGTAAATTGACATTAGATATATACATCAAAGGTAATAAGTATATTGTATTATATCTCAGCCTATATATAATTGTCCATTATTAGGCATAAAAACTCCATTTCTTAAAAGAAATCTTATCTGTTAATTTATCGTATAAAATAATAACCACAAGATATTTTTTCATGAAAAAAAAATGGAATAGGCAACACACACGAAGTCTTATAATAATGCTGTTCAGTTCTGCTTTATTTGGATTTCTTTTAAGTAGCTGCTCAAGCAAAGTTAGTACGAGTATTGACTTAACTGGCAAATGGAATTTTAAAATTGATAGCCTAGGTGTAGGCGAATATCAACAATGGTATTTTTTAGATCTTGAAGAGACTATTGAACTTCCAGGCTCAATGCCTGAGCGCAAAAAAGGAAATATTGTTGGATACGATACCAAATTTACAGCCAATACTTGGAAAGAATATGACGAAGGAAAATCTTGGCGCGATGACGAAAACTATAAACCTTATTTAAACAATGATACTTTTAGATTTCCCTTCTGGCTCATCTCCGATTATCATTATGTAGGTGCTGCTTGGTATCAAAAGGAAGTTATGATACCTGAAAATTGGAATGGTAAAAGCATTGAACTTTACCTAGAACGACCGCACTGGGAAACCCGAGTATGGATTAATGGAAATTACATCGGATTACAAAATGCATTAGGTTTAGGGCATCGTTACAATGTTGGTAAATACTTAAAAACAGGCCTCAATAAAATAACAATTTGTGTAGATAATAGCATAAAGGATATTGATGTTGGTATTGATTCACATAGCATTAGTGATAATACACAAAGTAACTGGAACGGTATAGTTGGAGATATTAAACTTATTCAAAAGGATGCCATATCCATTTCTAACGTTAAAATATATCCCGACATACACAAAAAGCTCGCTCAACTAGAAATTAGTGTTAAAAATGAAACGCCTAAAAAGCAAATGGGCAACTTAAAGGTTTCCGCTAAAGCTATCAATTCTAAAAACAAGCATAAGGTTAAAGATGTATACCTGAGCTATGCAATTGCTCGAGATTCAACTACTATTGTTATGAATTATCCGATGGGTGATGAAGTGCAATTATGGGATGAATTTAATCCAAACTTGTACGAACTAAGTGTTGAGATCGAATCAGCTGGATATAAGGATGCATTTACAAGCAATTTTGGGATGCGTGAATTCCAAAACCAAGGCAAAGGTTTTGTAATTAATAAGCGCCCGGTTTACCTACGTGGCACTTTAGATTGTGCTATTTTTCCCAAAACAGGGTATCCGCCAACTACGATTGAACCTTGGGAAAGAATTATAAATATTTGTAAGGCACATGGATTAAACCATATTCGTTTTCATTCGTGGTGTCCACCAAAGGCAGCTTTTGATGCAGCTGATAAACTGGGATTTTATTATCAGGTAGAAGCATCATCGTGGGCAAATATACTAGGTGACAGTACAGCACTAGATCAATGGGTATACGACGAAAGTGAGAGAATGGTAGCAGAATACGGCAACCACCCTTCCTTTTGTTTAATGCCATATGGCAACGAGCCTCATGGCCAACACCATAAAGCCTACCTAACAGAATTTGTTAAGTATTGGAAAGCCAAAGGAGATACAAGACGTGTATACTCCACTGGGGCAGGATGGCCTATTATTCCGGAAAACGAATTTCATAATACACACCGTGGCACACGTATTCAAGGATGGAACCAGAACCTAAATAGTGTTATTAACAAAGAAGCCCCTCGTAGCGATTACGATTGGGAAAGTACAGTGGCTGATTTAACAGCGCCTATGATTAGCCATGAAACGGGTCAATGGTGTGTTTATCCTAACTTTAAGGAAATATCAAAATATGATGGAGTACTTAAAGCGACTAACCTTGAAATATTTCAAAAAAGTCTAGAGGCTCACGGAATGCTTCATTTAGCCGATGATTTTGTGAAAGCTTCAGGTAAGCTACAAGCGCTTTGCTACAAAGCAGATATTGAAGCAGCATTAAGAACCAAGGGATTTGGCGGTTTTCAATTGTTAGATTTAAATGACTTTACTGGCCAAGGAACAGCACTTGTTGGAATATTAGATCCTTTTTGGGATGAAAAGGGATACATCTCACCTGAAGAATTTAAACAATTCTGCAATGAAACGGTGCCTTTAGCTCGATTTAAAAAAATGATTTTTACGAGTAACGAAACCATAAGTTGCGATATAGAAATTGCTCATTATGGTGCGAGCCCGTTGAAACAAGTAGTACCTAATTGGAAAATAGTAGATGAAAAAGGGAAAACAGTTAAGGAAGGTACCTTAATAAAAACAGATATTAATTGGGGACATAATATTAAGCTAGGTTCTATAAACGAAACAATTAATATTGAGAAAGCTGCAAAATATCAACTACAAGTAGATGTAGCAGGGTTTATAAACACTTGGGATTTTTGGGTATACCCAACTAAACTACCATCAATTGAAGACAAGGTACTACTTGTATCCAAACTTAATAAGGAAGCTATTGATGCACTCGAAAAAGGCGGTAAAGTTCTACTCACCATTGAAAAAGGCAGTATAAAAAATGGCAAAGGTGGCGAGGTTGCCGTAGGTTTTTCAAGTATGTTTTGGAATACAGCCTGGACCAATGGGCAAGAACCTCATACACTAGGTATTTTATGCGACCCTAAGCATCAGGCACTAGCTAATTTCCCTACGGAGTATCACTCCAATTGGCAATGGTGGGATGCCATGAGTCATTCCAACGCTATTTCTCTTGAGGACTTTAAGTCGCAACCTACACCAATTGTGCGCATTATTGACGACTGGGTTACCAACCGCAGCTTAGCCCTTATTTTTGAGGCTAAAGTGGGCAAAGGTAAATTGATGATGACGGGAGTTGACTTGCAAAAAGAGTTGGAAAATAGGCCCGAGGCTCGCCAATTACTTTTCAGTTTAAAAGATTATATGAATAGTAATCAATTTAATCCGCAAACTGAAATATCAATTAATGAAATAAGAGATCTTTTTATAGAAGATAATTAGATATAAAGTTCAGAAATATTTAACAAGAGGCTGTCTTATAGTGAAATAATTCAGCCTCTTGATTTTTTTAATTATGCAGCTATAATATAAACTGCAGATTATGAAGTACTCGTAAATTATATAAGTAAGTTCCGTTACACTAGGTCTATCTTTACCAAAAGGTCTTGTACTTTAGTTCCTTGTTACTCACTTTATATTCTAACAACTCCCCACATTGTTTAAACACTTCATGCTCTGAAGAACTTGTTATTTCTATAAACTTATTATATGTTTCTATACTCAATTGATCTTGCAAAAGCATAAGCTCCGCTGCCAAAAGTGCAAGTTCCAAAGAATCTCCTTTCATATATTCCAACAAGCTAGTTTCGGCTCTGGTATTATTTAAATAAAATGCTTTTATCGCCTGTATAAATATATCTGCAGGAGGATAATTATCATCTTGTAAATCACTCATACATTTATTAAAGCCAAACATTCTGCAGTGGCTATAAAGCCCAATTGCAGACCAATAACGAACAATATCATTTCTATTATCACTAGCATTAAGTAATTCTTTTATTTTATTCTTTTCTCCAATTAAGAAAGCTGTTTCAACAACCTTCTTTACAGGATAGAATTCCTCATCTCGGCTCAATTCATACGGACTCAACCCTGATATTTTATGACTATACTCTGGTATAAAATGGGCATCTCTTTTATTAATTAATTCCTGCTTAAGAAGGTCTTTCATTTTAGCGATTTCTTGAGACAGTCCCTTCTTATTAATAAGGTTATGCACTTCCCATTCATCATTTTCTAAGTCAAAAAATGTAGCAGAGCTTAATTCTTCAATTATATATGACTGCGTCTTATTTAATCGTCCCTTCTTAAAATCATCTCTAATTAAATCATTTTGCTTAGAAGCATCAAAATACTTTTGCCAGCGCATTTCGGGTTGAAATGGCATAAAATGATGATTATACATCCATCTTCCATCGGTTATACTCCTACTAAGAGTCAGGTTTTCGCCTGTTTTATCAAGGCTTCCATAGGAATATTGGCGTTTAGGTTTTTCATCATTTCCAAATATAGGAAACCCTTCTATGTAATCAGGACTTTGAATGCCACATAAAGTCAACACTGTTGCTGTTAAGTCAGTAAAATCAACAACATCGTTAACAATAACACCTCCACTACCCCATGGCGATAGATACTTATATTTTTCGGGTATCCATACTATTAAAGGTACGCGATATCCCATTGCTCTCGCATGTGCTTTACCTCCAACTATACCTTCTCCATGATCGCTAAAACAAAAAACAATGGTATTATCACGCAATCCTTCATTTTCGAGGCGTTCTAAAATATCGCCAAAGAATTTATCCGTAAGTTGTATGCTATTGTATACGCGCGAATGCTCTTTGCGCATAGCATTCGAGTCGTATAAGTAAGGGGGCATATCAAAAGCATCATCCTTTATAACATCACCTGTATCAATATTGTCTAATATTTGCTCTTTATACCTCCACCAAGGATTAGTCATTACCCTACTCTGATGACTATGCGCACAGTTAAATACCGAGAAAAAAGGTTGACCATCCTTACGCTTCCACCATCCGGCATTGTTGGACGATTCATCCCAAGCTGTTTGAATAAAGTGACGTGCTTTTGAAGTATTGTAATCGGTTTTAGAGTTATTACTGGTATAATACCCTTGCTGCCTCAAGTAAGTTGGAAAGGCCTCAATAAAATTAGGAACTGCATATGAACTTCGGTGATGTCCTGTACCATATTTCGTAGGCCTAGTCCCGGTGATTAACGCATACCTACTTGGCGAACATACAGTTCCTGTTGAGAAAGCAGAGGTAAAACGTAATCCTTCGGATGCTAAGCCATCCATTACAGGAGTTTTTGCAGCATTATTTCCATAACATCCAATGTATTGAGGTGACGTATCTTCAAAGGTTAACCATAGAATATTTGGTTTGCTAGATGGCTTCTGAGCCAATACTGTGATTGAAGTATTTAGCAAGAACAGCAATAAAAAAAATAACTTACTCACTTTTATAAAAATCATATATCAGAAAATTTTACAAAAAAAAAGAGCTACCAATTAAGATAGCCCTTTAATTAACCCGAATTATGCGCATAAAAACATTCTAACACATAATTCGGATGAATGCATATAACAAATTATTAGTCGTTAATAATCATACTTCCCCACCAATCTTTATTTGGTTTCCAATCTTCTTTGTACATGTCTGTACGTTGTTTTTCAAGATTGGCTTTCGTATTTCTCATTCTTCTTTTTACGTAAGCCTTACGCTTAGCATCATCATATTGAGGATCTGCTTTTGGATATTTAGCATGCACACTCTCTAACCATCCAAAAAGCTGAGCTTTCAATTGCTCTGTAAGTTCAGTATTTTGCTTCGATAGGTCATTGTTTTCACCAATATCTTCAGCTAGATTATATAATTCAATATGTTGATCATCCCAAAAATAAAGTAATTTCCAATTGCCCTGGCGAACCATTGAAGCTGGATCTCCACCTTGATTTCCGTAATGTGGATAATGCCAATATAAAGGACGATCATCCATTTTTTGATTCATCAATGCAGGCTTTAAACTAATACCATCGGCATGCGCCTTAGGCTCTAAAGGAGCATTTACTAAATCTAATACAGTTGGGTAAAAATCAACACCACTTGCTGGTGTGCTATTCCAAGTTCCATGATTATCCATCCAAGGAACCGAAATAATATATGGAATACGAATACCCCCTTCGTAGGCCTGTCCTTTACCTCCTTTTAATGGCGCATTAGATGTTGAATAACCATCACCTGAAGTTACCCCACCATTATCTGATGTGAAAATCACGATTGTATTCTCATCTAAACCTAATTCTTTTAAACCTTCAAGAACAACACCAACGGCATCATCCATTGTTTCTACTAAACCTGCGTAAACTGGGTGATCTTGATTTTTTCTGCGTGGCAACAAAGGATCCTCAACAAAACCCTCATCTTCAACACCTTTTGCAAGTATCTTTTTTCTGTATTTACTCCATTTCTCTTCCGAAGTTTGAATTGGCCCATGTACAGCGTAAAATGATAAAAATGCAAAGAATGGCTCATCTTTATTAGCTTTTAAAAACGATACCGTTTCATCAGCTAAACGCATTGAAAGATTTTCGCCTGGTTTACGGTTCTCCATTTTAGGATTAATAAATGGATCGAAATAACCACCTTTAGGACCTCCAACTTCCCATCCACCAATATTGATATCGAAACCATGATCTTCTGGTGTAGAACCTACATCTCCGGCGTGCCATTTACCAGCAAAAAAGGTTTTATATCCATTTTTCTTCATGGCCTTAGCCCATGTTAAATTTTGGTTAGAAAAACCATGCTCATATTCCGGAGGCAATAACTTACTAAACTGACCGTAAGCGCGCCAATCTTCGCCAGAGCTATCACCTATCCAAGTAGTAACGCCATGGCGTGCAGGAAACTGACCTGTTTGTAAACTAACTCTAGAAGGGCTACAAACCTGACAAGCTGCATAACCATCTGAGAAACGAACCCCATTGGCTGCTAATTCATCTAAATTTGGAGTTTCATACAAATCGCTACCTGTACAAGCTAAATCGGCATATCCTAAATCATCAGCTACAATAAAAACCACATTGGGTTTTTCTGGAGCTTTTGTTTCTGTTTTTTGACTACTATTGTTGCATGAAACTAGCCCCATAAGGGCTAATGCTGCTATAAAAATCTTATTCATTATTGTGTATTTAGTATTTTACAATCTATTATTCCACTTCTAATACAAACTTGTAGATGCAGAAAGGTCGGTTTTCATTCATATAGAAAGTAAGGGTATTACCAGTTAAAGCATAATCAGCATTTTCTAGAATAGTCATTGGCTGTGGGATATTAGTTTCGCTGCTTGCTGGCATAAATAATTGGTGCGATTTTACCGACTTAACAGTTTCTCCTTCTATATCCATATCAACACGTGACCAAACATTTAAATGACCTACAACATATACAACTAGTTCATTTTCATCTTTTGAGGCAATAGCACGCATTCGCTCACCATTTTCGCCCATTTTACCATCGGTAACTTTTAAAGATTGTCCTTTAAAGTTTTCAGCTAAATCGCCAAATAGTTGACCCGTTGGATAAATAATATTAAAGGCTGGATTAAACAACCCTAATCCAACAATACTTGTATTTAATGGAGGCCAAAAAGCACCAACATCAGCGCCCGATCTACCAAACTCATAAACCTGCTCTACCAATAGGTTTGCTCCTTCAGCGTACATTTTATGATTGTTATAATCCTTAGATGGTGCCCATTCTGAAAGGTGTACATAATCTTTACCCAAGTTATCTCTACACCCTTGAATCAATTCAACTAACATATCAATATGATGATTAGGAGAATTAGATGGAGGATTGTAACCTGCATATGGGTGTAAAGCTGAACCATCAATTAAATCAAGTTGATCGGCAAATACTTCATTGATTTTAGCAAATTCTTTAGGATAAACGAAATCACCATTTACTAGAAGCTTAAACTCAGCATCAGGATACTCTGCTCTTATAAAGATGGCAATCTCCTTTGCGATGTGCGCATAATTCTCAAGCTTTTTAGTTCTATTTTTTCCGCCTGCATATTGCAACCACCACTCATTGCCAATTTCTACGGTCATGATATTACTTGGCCCAGTTAAATCAATGGCATCTTTAGCCATTTCTGTACAATATTTAATCCCTGCATCCCAAGCTTCAGTATTTAATGTTGCATTCATTGCTTTTACTGTAGGCACAACAATACTTAAACTTTTTGGATTAGAGGCCAAAACCTGTTCTATGGTAGCTCCGTTTTCCTCAGGAATTTTATCCCACTCTGGAGTGGTATTGGTTTTCCAATCGTAAAATTCAGACTCCCACCCTCCAGGAAACCTCAGGTTTTGAGCATTTATTTGTGATAATGACGATGTGAATTTTGAAAAATTATCACTACTAATAACAGACCAATCGTTATTTACACCTAATAAATAAGGCGAAATTGCAATTGCATCTTCTTTATGAATTTTAATGTTAGTTTGGTATCTAGAGTTATTAAATTCACTGGAATCCTTTGGCTCATATGTAAAAGGAGGTGTATAATCAAAAGAACTATCTTCTTCTTTACACTGGCAGAATAAGCTCAATACAAGAGAGAGCAATATAAAATGCCTTAGTCTGAATGATATAATATTTTTCATCGCTATTATAATATTAATTAGAGTATATACCCATTGATAAAATATACTTGCACTTATAATTAGTGCAAGTATAAGAATGAGTTATCAACATCAATTTTTAAAAATTTGGATTTTGTTCTACAGCACCTTCAGATTGAATTACATCTGTATGTGGTATAGGGAATAGTAAATCTCTATCTTCTCTAAAGTTAATTCCTTTATTACTGTTCTCTTTCTGATTAGAAACTTCAAACTCATCCGTTGACTCGTAAAGGTTGTATTTTACAAAACTTCCATCAGGCCCCATTACATTACAAAGAGCTTTTTTACCATTATCATCGTCCCATCTGCGAAGATCGAACAAACGGTGATTCTCTAGTGCTAGCTCTAAACGACGCTCTAGTCTAATTGCCTTACGTAAATCAGAACCAGTTGCTGTTACCTCATCCAAATTAACACGAGCTCTTACTTTGTTTAAAGAACTTCTTGCACCTGTTTCGTCACCCGTTTCATAACACGCTTCGGCATGCATTAATAATACATCAGCATATCTAATTAAACGAATGTTTAATGGATTAGACTCTCTATTATAAACAGCAGGTCGTAAAGCCTGTGGGATATAATACTTACGATTAATACGTGCCGATTTATGCTTATCAGGCGTGATTATATAGCTAGTAGCAGCAGGGTCGCCCGCTACAGGATCACCATGTTTTACTATTGTCCATTTTAAACGCTCTGTATCTCCTGCATCAATAAATGCTTTTTCAAGGTTACTTGTAGGTAATCCCCACGACCAACCAAGATCATCTCTTGAACCTGTTAAAACTGGTAAACGATTTCCTAATGTATATTGTGTTGATCCATCAAATTGAATTTCGAAAACAGACTCAATACTATTAGGTGTTTCCACACTCCATACATCTTTAAAATCAGGAAGTAAAGAATATTCATTTTTCTGCATCAACTCTTCAAAGTGCATTTTAGCTTCAGCAAAATCGCCTTTAAATAAATATGTTTTTGCCAATAAAGCTTTCGCTGCACCTGAAGTTGCTCGTCCCATATCTTCGCGCGGATATTCGCTTTTTTGAGGTAATGCCATAGCATCATTTAAATCTGCAATGATAACCTCATAAACTTCATCTAAAGTATTTCTGCCAATGCCACTTGCTTGATCTGGTAAAATAATATCAGTTATAATTGGTACACCTCCAAAGTTCTTAGCCAACTCAAAGTAATTGAAAGCCCTTAAAAATTTAGCCTCTGCCATTAAGCGATCAAGTAATTCTTTATTTTGCACAGGAGAAAGAGGCAGCCTGTTGATAACAATATTGCAACGGAAGATAGCTTCGTATCTGTACTGCCAAAAGTTTTTTACATCCTGATCTTGCTTAGGATTTCCGTAGTGACTTGTTCGGATATATCTATCGTTAGGCTGGCTTGTATTACCTGCCCATAAATCATCAGAACACATATCAGACATGATGGCAAAATTTGCCATTTTCCACCACGCCTCACCATATAATGCATTATAACAACCTGTAACAGCAGCTAAACATTCTGTTTCTGTTTTAAAATAATTATCTAAGGTTTGATCTCCTTGAACAGGTTGCTCTAAGAAATCTTTACAGCTTGTGCCAACAATAGCTATTAGCACTAGTATATATATTTTATTGAAAACTCTCATAATATTACGCTTTTGTATTAGAAATTAAAATTCACCCCAAAAAGGATAGTTTTAGGATTAGGGTAGCCATAATTATCAATTCCTGAACTAATAACCGAATCACCAGACATGGCTCTCTCTGGATCCATCCCTGAATAATTTGTGATAGTAAATAGATTCTGTCCTGATAAAGACAATCTTAATTCTTTGCCATTCAATAATCTGCTTGGCACAGAATAACCTATTTGAATAAGACGACAACGGAAATAAGATCCATCCTCAACAAAGAAGTCTGATACATTTCGGTAATTACCATTAGGGTCAATTTCTGTTAGGCGAGGATATGAGTTGGTACTTCCTGGGCCGCTCCAAGCTTGGTCATAAGCACCTGCTCTAACATTTACCCTATTGGTTCCACCATCAAGATCAGTCATGGTGCTATTATAAATATCGTTTCCAAAAGTTCCGTAGAAATTTGTTTTTAGATCCCATTGCCCATAACTAACCCCAATATTTAAACCAACCATCAATTTAGGAAATGGATTTCCGATAAAGTCTTTATCGTTTTCATCAATAATACCATCTCCATTCAAATCTTTATATCTGATATCGCCTGGTTTAGCATCGGGTTGTAATACTAAGCCATTCTCGTTTGTATGGGAATAAACTTCAGACATATCTTGGAAAATACCATCTGTTTTATAACCATAAAATCTACTTATTAAACCACCTTCTTCATTTCTGATAATAAAGTCATTATTAAAGTCGCCTTCTAAAATTGGCTTATCACCCACTAACGTAAGTGCCTTTGTTTCAACCGATGATAAATTCAAACTCACATCATAACCCCATTTACTTCCAATATTATCTTGCCAATTAACTGAGAACTCCCAACCACGAGCTTGCATACTACCAACGTTCATAACCATTTCACCATTCCACATAGGATAACCAAGGAATAGCAAGTTTTCGCGTGTTAAAAGCATATCTCGCGATGTTTTTTGAAATACATCTCCAACAACATTTAAACGTCCTCGCAACATACTTAAGTCTATACCAACATTAACATCCTCAACAGTTTCCCAAATTAAATTAGTATTTCCTAACTGTGATAAAGAAGTACCTACCCAACGATCACCTCCAAAAATATAATCAGCATCTTTAAGTAAATCTAGATAACTATTCGCTGGTATATTTTGGTTACCAACTTGTCCCCAACCACCTCGTAACTTAAGATCAGTAAGCCAATCAACATCTATTAAGAAGTTTTCTTGAGAAGCACGCCACGAAGCCGAAACAGACGGAAATACTGCCCATTTGTTATTGGTTGGAAAACGTGATGATCCATCTGCTCTAACAGAAGCTGTTACATAATACTTATGGTCGTAATTATACATAAAGCGGCCTAAACCAGACATTAATGTATTATAAGTTGATTTTCCAGAAACATCAGGATTAAGAGTACCAGAACTCAAGTACCAAAGGTTTCTATCACTATTAGGTATACCCTCAATATAACCCTCCATTGTGTGTGTTGAGAACTTCTCAGCAGTATAACCTGCCATTATTGAAAGGTTGTGCTTATCTGCAACCGTAAAGTTGTAGGTTGCTGTGTTAGTCCAATTCCAATCTATTCTGTCGGTAGCTTTTTGCTTTACAGAACTTATATCGTTTCGCTCTAAGTTATCGATAAAAAACTCAGGACTAAAGTTGTTACTTCTATTGAATACAGAGTTAACACTGTACTGCGTCATTATTACCAAACCTTTTACCGGTTTATAGGTTAATTTTGGATTTACCAAAAATCGATATACTGAAGTTTGATTGGTTTCGCCGCGTTTTACAATACCTGCTGGATTCCAAACTGTGTTGTTGTTTGAACGTGCATAATTGTTATACTCATTATCATCTAAAGGCCCCTCTGGACGAACCGATGTGGTTGGATCCATTCTGATTACAGAAGACAAAGCATTAGGTGTATTTTGCCACTCTTCCATTACAGGAACAAAATCAACAGATAAATCTAATTTATTTGTTAAGTCAACTCCAACATTAAATCTACCATTAATACGATTCCAATAACCTGTATCAAAATTCGAATCCTCGCCATAATAACCAATACTACCACTATAACGAACCTTTTCTTTACCTCCTTGGAAACTTAGAGAGTGACTTTGCACCATGGCAATGTCATTTACTACTTCATCCCACCAGTCGGTTCCTTCACCGGGCTGCCAATTCGTTTTACCATTCCAGCTAGATCCAGTACCATCGTTAGCAAATCGAGCTTGAATTACTTTTTCGTACTCATGTGCATCTGCTAAATCAGGCTTTGCTAAAGTATTGAAACCTATTGATGATGAAAACTGAAATTTAGTTTTACCAGACTCACCTTTTTTTGTGGTAATTAAAATAACACCATTAGAACCTCGTGTACCATAAATAGCCGCTGCTGATGCATCCTTAAGAATTTCCATACTTTCGATATCGTTTTGATTTAAAAAACTAATATCTGTTCCCATTGGTACACCATCAACAACATATAGTGGATCAGATCCATTAATAGTAGTAGCTCCCCGAATCACAACTTTAGGTTGAGAGCGCGGACCTCCTCCATTGATAACTTGAACACCGTTAGCTTTACCTTGCAATGCATTAACAGGGTTACCGGTGGTTATTTCTTTTAAGTCATCTCCTTTTACTGAAGTAATAGAACTAGTTAGATCGCTCTTTTTTACAGCTCCATAACCAACTACCACCATTTCTTCAAGTTCAAGAAAATCTTCTTTTAAAGTAATTTTCAAATCTTCGCCACCATTCACTACCTTCTCTACTGTTGTAAAACCAATCATAGAAAAAATAAGCGTAGCAGGGGCTTCCTGAATGCGCAATTCAAAATTACCATCTATGTCAGAAATAATACCATTTGTAGTTCCTTTCTCAACAACGGTTACTGCTGCCATGGGCTCGTTACTTCCCGATATTATATTACCCCTAACGGTTTGGCCTTGTGCAAAAGACAAGGTAGTACAGAGTACTCCCAGTAATGTTAATAAAATCTTTGATATCTTCATTTGTATATATTTTTATTTCATTCTTTAATTGACATTTCAATAAAGTTTCAACCT
Source organism: Saccharicrinis aurantiacus (assembly GCF_947489045.1). Classification (NCBI taxonomy): domain Bacteria; kingdom Pseudomonadati; phylum Bacteroidota; class Bacteroidia; order Marinilabiliales; family Marinilabiliaceae; genus Saccharicrinis; species Saccharicrinis aurantiacus. The sequence goes on along the minus strand of NZ_CANLCN010000005.1, from coordinate 173,434 downwards.
CTTAAACCCCAATCTAACAGGCATTATAAATCACCCCAGCATGCATAGCTAATAAAATAGCTATGCTGTGGAATCTTATAAAATGTTATGTTTTATGCTTAATCTCTCTTCAAATACAACTTAGGTCTAAGCAAGTGTGCATCAAATTCGAAGCAATAAGTACCGCCTACAGGAACTGACCAATTCCCAGGATTATTACCTGCATTTAACAGTACAGCTTCAGGATTATCTAGATCATCCCATTTATAATTAGGCTTATGCCACCACGTTGGTTGCGCTTGAGTAGATTTAGGAGCTATTATAAATTTCACATTAGTAGTACCATCAGGTACGTGAAATTCTGTTCTATATATATATGGATTTTGGTCATCCTGAACTAACATTTGAGGGCTAACTAATTCCCATGCCATATGACCAAACCATGTTGCTGGACAAACCAAACCTAATTCTACAGGTACATCTGTTTGTCCTCCTGGAGATCCATTAAGAAAACCATCAGTAGGAATAGCATCCGTTGGTGTATATTTAGTTAAAGAGTATTCTCCGGTTAAAATATTAATTCGAACTTTTGTATAACCAGCTTCGGCAATTACAATTGGCAAAGCATCATCCATTTCTTTGGCAGCTACAATTAAATCTGTTTTAGAATCAATACCGTACCAAACCGGAGTAAAGCCATCTTTTTGCGGTAAAAATCTTATTTCAGTATTAGGAGTACTGACATAATAACCTGTTTCGTAGACAAAATCATCAACACGTTCAACCATCATTGGTACACCAAAAATATTGTTCTCAAAAACACTCTCATCATCCCCTTCTACTACATAAAGCTTTTCGTAGTTAGGAATTTCAGAAACTTTAATAATAGAAATATGCTCAGACACATTATTCTCATAATCTCTAGCCTGAATAACAACTTCATAATCTGCAGACTCCCCAGGAAGCTCTAAGTTAATTTGAGTGGCGAATTTTCTATAATCATCAGGAAAGTCAACAAAAACCTCGTTGTATGATATTTTCTCAACTTTTACAGATACTTCAGCAAGTTCCTTGTTATCCTCTACTTCTAATTCAAATGAATAAGAGATAATATTATCACCAGAAGCAATGTAATTAATTAAAGGTGGCACTTGAATAAATTGAGGACTTTCAAAGTCTCCTGTAAAATCAACCTTAACTTCTGCTTCAGTAGCATTACCTAACACATCGTAAACTGTTACCAAAACATTACTTAAAGCGGCATGCATATTATCATTAGATGTAACTGCATAATCTAATTCATATTCATGCAATAAATTATCGTATAAATGAATTAAATCAATCTTCTTATTAATATTTAACTCACTACTTTTAATTGTAATATGGCTCAAACCATCATTATCCTTTGCAAGTCCTTTTAGCACAAACCCTGTTGCAACATCGGTTCTTATATCGGCATCCTCCATTTCTAAAGTTGGGTTATTGCCATCAACCATCTTAAATCCATCATCATCGGAACATCCGTATAGACATAAAATCAGTTGTAATAGAATAATAAAACTGTACTTTCCCCTCATAATTATTTGTCTTTTCTTAACATTACTATAATCATACCAAACCGAACACTTAAATAGTGTTAATTTCATTGGTGTAAATATAGGGTGGTATTAAAATCCTAGAAATGGAACATTACACTCAAAAGATGGAGGATATTATTGGTCACAAAACAAAATAATGACCATATTACAAACCTGCATTTACATGCAACAACCCAGCTATAATACACTAAGCAACAACTTTATAGTAAACAAGAACACATATTCATTTTCTTATCTCTATAACTATTAACGAACAAAACATTAGCTATTTAGATTCGCTATACAACATGTTAATTTTATTAAATAATTATGCATTCCTTTACTTCAAATAATTATATTTGCAGCGCATTGGTGGTATGTTGCTTTTCAGCAATTACCTTAAAATGGGAATCTCGTTAAATTCGAGAGCTGTACCCGCAGCCGTATGCTTCAAAAAGTTTCTTATCACTACTTTTTGCCACTGTCTGATCGTTAGATGGGAAGGCCGATAAGAATGAAGCGAGCCGGAAGACCTGCCAAGAAACAATTAATTCAGTGCTTTCGGGATAAAAAGCAGAATGAAATAAACATCATTTCATTTGCTCTATTTGATTATAGAATTGGTAACTCCATAATTAAATACTCACAGGCATTGAACTACTTATTCATTTAAAAACTGTAGATCGATGCAAAATACAACATTGATTATTTTAGGCCATGGTAGCAAATCAAAAAATGCTATTGAAGATTTTAATTACATCGTAAAGCTTGTTGCCGATAAAAACGAATTTAAAAACGTGGCTGGCGCGCACATGGAAATTGCTGACCCATCGTTACAAGATGTGGTGAAAGATTTATATGAAAAAGGAGAACGTGATTTTGTTATATTCCCTTACTTCTTGTACAACGGCATGCACATCCGCTTCGATATCCCAGGCATCTTAGAAAAATTAACAGCAGAATACGAAGGCATCAGCTTCGATTTTACTGCTCCAATTGGTCAGGATCCTATTATGGCGGACTTAATTGTGAATAAGGTATCAACACATATAGCAGCAAAATAATTTCGATGAAGAAGATATTCGCAACGCTCTCTGCCCTACTCATTGCAAATACGCAACTAAGCGCCATGCACATTGCCGAAGGTTTTTTACCTGCTAAATGGAGCATCCTTTGGTGGATTGCATTTATCCCTTTTTTATTAGTTGGATTCAACAAACTAAAAAAGATGATTAACGAAGTACCGCAGGCCAAAATTCTTTATGCTGTAGTGGGTGCATTTGTGTTTGTATTATCTTCTTTAAAACTGCCTTCCCTTGCGGGGAGCAGTTCTCATCTTACTGGTATTGCTATGGGAGCGCTCTTATTTGGCGCTTCAAGCATGTCGATAATTGGAATCATTGTTTTGCTTTTTCAGGCATTATTATTGGCACACGGAGGGATAACAACCTTAGGCGCCAATGCTTTTTCAATGGCAGTGGTTGGCGCTTTTGTTGCGGTAGGTATTTATAAATTAGCTGCTTCATTAAAAGCTCCACAGTGGTTGTCTATCTTTTTAGCTGCGTTCTTTTCAGATTTATGCATTTACATGTGTACTTCTGTTCAGTTGGCCATGGCTTTTCAATCCGAAGCAAATACCATTATGGATAATACAATAAAGTTTCTTTCGGTTTTTGCGCTGTCGCAATTGCCATTAGCCATTATCGAAGGTATATTAACTGTACTATTCTATCAGCTGATTACGCGTTATAACAGCGAGGAAATTAAATTACTAAGCAAACTCAATTAAAATGACGAAAACAAAACGCATTACACTTTGGGTAGGGATAGCAGTTGTTGCAGCCGTTTTATTTCAGATTGGAATGGCCGATACTTTATCTCTTTTTGATGGCACCGATGATCAATCTGTTGAAGTAATTCAACAAATTGACGCTTCGTTCGAACCTATATTCGAACCTTTTTGGGAACCGGGAAGTGATAAAGCGGAAACTTTGCTATTTGCTTTACAAACATTAATTGGAGTTGGTATTATAGGCGCTTATATTATTTATAGCGAAAAAAGAAAAAAAGCTAAGGCATGCAAATAAGCGAGTTATACCAAGGTAAATCGAAAGCAGCTAAATGCAATTTATGGCATCGGAATATTTTTATATTTCTGTCGCTGGCTTTTGCTATATCGTCTAATTCGGTGTTTTATTCCCTTGGTATTATTGCTTTATTTTCAGCACTCATTTTACTATTCACAAATACTTCTATCGCAAAACTCGCTAAATTATTAAGCATCCCACTTTTGTTTGTTACCTTTAGCTGTTTGGCTATAGTGATAAATATAAATGCAGGAACTCCATTTATTAAACTGGAGCATTTTTATCTGGGACATAGTAATGAATCCATCATGCAAGCATTACTTATTTGCGGTAAAAGTATAGGCATGTGTACCATATTTCTGTTTTATATGATATCTACATCAATATCAGAAATGGCCACAAGCATGCGAAAAATTGGTATTCCGTGTTTATTTATTGAGCTATTTATATTAACCTATAAGTATATTTATTGCGTAGTAGAAAGAGCTAAACAATTAATGATTGCACAGAAATCGAGAATGGCCTATACCAAACGAAAAGGCATTTACGAGTCTATTTCTTTTTTGATAAGCAGTTTATTAATAGGTTCTATTCACGAATCGTCGGTAGCACATTATGGTTTGCAATCAAGAGCTTTTGATGATAAATTTGAATTTATACACGCCCATACAAAACAGTCGGCAAGTTTTAGTTTAACCCTTGCCACTATAGTGAGCATACAAGCATTGGCTTTATTTTTAACATACTAATGAGCATCATCAAGTTAAATAATATCGTATACAAATATCCCAATGGCGACAAAGGGTTAAATGGGATTAATTTATCCATTCCTAAAGGTAAAAAGATAGCCTTGCTCGGCGCAAATGGTGCGGGCAAAACCACTTTAATGATGATGCTAAATGGAGTTTTCAAGCCTAGTCAAGGAGAAATATGCTATAAGGATGTGCCATATAAATACAATAAAAAAGGCCTACGCAACATTCGCGAAAAAGTAGGTGTATTATTCCACAATCCCGATCATCAATTATTTGCACCAAGCGTATTCGAAGAAATATCTTTTGGCTTATGCCAGATTTCAAATGATAAGGTTTGGATACATAAAAAAGTACAAGCTTGTCTGCAAGAATTTGAATTGGAAGATATCGCCGACAAAACACCGCATCAATTGAGTACCGGACAAAAAAAGCGCGTTTCAATGGCTTCTGTACTTGTAATGCAACCCGAGGTATTGGTTTGCGACGAGCCTTCTGCCAGTCTCGATCCTTACCACAGCGATTTAATGTTCGCCGAATTTGATAAACTAAATAAAGCAGGAACAAGTGTTATCATTTCCACTCACGATGTGGATAAAGCCTTTGATTGGGCCGATGAAGTAATCATTATGCACCAAGGCGAAATATTAGCCATGGGTAATCCAAACACTATACTAAGCGACGTTCAACTGCTCAAAAAAGCCAAACTAAAACAACCTAGAATATTAGAAATATATCAAAACCTAGGTATTGATTATACTAAGGTTGATGCTTTTAAATCAGAAACCATTCAACACACACTAAACTAATGAGCAAGCAAGGTTTCGTAATAGCAGGCACAAACAGCGGTTGTGGAAAAACTACCATAACCATTGGCTTAATGCACCTTTTAAAGAAAAAGGGATATAATGTGTCACCCTTTAAAGTGGGTCCCGATTTTATCGATCCTCGTTTTCATGAGAAAGTAGTGGGCACGCCATCCTACAACCTCGAAAGCTATTTTATGGATGATAAAACCCTTAAATATTTGTTTAATAAACATGCAGCTAAAGCCGATATTGCCATTGCCGAAGGTGTTATGGGAATGTACGATGGCTTGGGATTAAAGGGAATCGGTAGTACTTATGAAACGGCGAAAAAAATAGAAGCGCCCATTGTTTTAATTGTGGGATGCAAAGGTTTATACCAATCTGTTTCGGCCATTATAAAAGGTTTCATGACCTTGAGAGCCGATAACAATATAAAAGGAGTCATCCTCAATCATGTGTCGAGCGACATGCTATTTCAGAAATACAAAGAGTTTATTGAAACAGAATGTGGCATTAAATGCATTGGTTATGTTCCGCCGCTGAAGGATATGGAACTCAAAAGCCGTCACTTAGGTTTGGTACAAGCCGAAGAAGTGGAAGCACTTAACGAGAAAGTAAACCAACTTTCTGATATTCTTGACAAAACCATTGATACAGAAACCTTACTTGACATCGCAAAAATTAAAGTTAAAGACTCTGAAGCTTTTGAAATTCCTTTTAAAAAGGACGAACTAAAAGGTTTAAACCTTGCAGTTGCCTACGATAAAGCTTTCAGTTTTTATTACAGAGATAATCTTGAACTATTGGAAGAACTCGGCGCCAAGCTTCAGTATTTTAGTCCGCTTACGGATGATAAACTACCTGATAATTGCAATGCCATTTATTTTGGTGGTGGTTATCCCGAGGTTTTTGCCGATCAATTAAGTGAAAATACACAGCTTCTGCAGCAAATAAAAACTGCAGCAGATAACAATATGCCCATTTTTGCAGAGTGCGGTGGATTAATGTATCTCACCAAAGAAATCATCAATACCGATGGCGCAAAAAACAATATGGTGGGTATTTTCAATTGTGCCACAGAAATGACTGCTCGCTTAAAACGATTTGGCTACGCCGAGTGTGAACTAAACGGAGCAAAAACAAAATGCCACGAATTTCACAAATCAACATTAAGCGAGGATGCACAAAATATTCAGCATCAATATAAATTAAGTAAACCTTTAAGCAATATAAAATGGGAATGCGGACTGCAAAATAAAAATGTATTGGCAGGATATGCACACATTCACTTTTGGTCAAATTTCGACTTCACAAAACAAATATTCGACTTATGGAAAAGAGCAATTATATAATATTAAACCCTCAAGGTATTGAAACCGAGAGCATGCAAATTATTTCGCGTGAATTAATGCACCTTTCATTGCCCGAAAATTTAGCACCCATCATCAAAAGAGTGATTCACACCACTGCCGATTTTGAATATGGACAGTTATTCGAAGCACATCCTGATGCTTTAGAAAATGCTCAAAAAGCAATTAAAGAAGGCTGTAATATTTACACAGATACCTCAATGATTATTGCTGGCTTAAGTAAACCATCATTGGCAAAATATGCTTGCGAAGCAAAATGTTTTGTGCACGACGAAGGCATAAAAACCGAAGCCAAAGCAAAGGGAATTACACGTTCTATTGTAGGTATTGATAAAGCCTCAAGCGATAAAAGTTTTAAAATATTCGTAATCGGAAATGCGCCAACAGCATTGGTTCGTTTATGCGAATTGTACAAAGAAGGTGTGGTAAAACCCGATTTAGTTATCGGCGTTCCTGTTGGTTTTGTGGGCGCTGCCGAAAGTAAAGACATGTTGCGCGATTCAGGTATGCCGTACATGTTGGTTCGTGGTCGTAAAGGCGGAAGCACGGTTGGCGTAGCTATTTTAAATGCCATTTTATATGGATTGGGAAAGTAGTAAAATGATAAGTGCTAAGTTATAAATGATAAATGATAAATGGTTTTACAGCTTGATTATGGCCATGTGCATCGTTTATAACCTATCATTTAACACTTATAACTATTAAGGAGATGTCAAAAAAAGATTTTCATACCGAACTAAAAAGTGGATTCACAACGGGTACATGCTCGGCTGCTGTGGCTAAGGCCTGTACTTACATGCTTGTGCATCAACAATTGGTGCATCACATTAATGTGCGTATGCCCGATGGTTCTGAAAGCACCCTTGAAATATGTGAACCTCAGTTCAATGAAAACTCTGCCACCTGTTATACCATTAAAGATGCAGGCGATGATCCTGATGCCACGCATCGTATTAAAATTTATGCAAAAGCTACACATCGCGATGAAGCAGGTTTTGAATTAACAACTGGGCCAGGAATTGGAATGGTTACCAAACCTGGACTTGCAGTTGAAGTGGGGAAGCCTGCCATAAATCCTGTTCCGCTAAAAATGATTCATCAGGCCATAGCCGAGGTAATTGATGATGAAGGCATAAAAGTGGAACTGAGCATTCCTGAAGGCGTTGAGATTGCCAAGAAAACATTTAATCCGCAATTGGGCATTGTTGGTGGCATTTCCGTTTTGGGCACCACAGGCATTGTTAAACCCATGTCGGAGGAAGCTTTGAAAAGTTCACTTGAATTAAGCTTAAAACAGTTGGCAGCTTTCGGTCACGATGAAGTAATTCTTGTGCCAGGCAATTATGCAGTAAGCTTTCTGAAAAAATATTACGATGTACCCGATAAGTTGGTGGTGCAAACCAGTAATTTTATCGGATTCATGCTCGAAAAAGCTGTGAAACATGGCTTTAAAAAGATAGTTTTGGTAGGTCACATTGGTAAATTAGTGAAACTAGCTGCTGGTATATTTTATACCCACAGCAGAATTGCCGATGCCCGAAACGAAGTAATGACGGCGCATTATTTAAAATATAGCAACGACACCTCAACGGCTATTAAACTGATGGATACCAATACCACAGAGGAAGCTGTTGATATAATTGAAGATGCCAGCTTTTGGAATTACATAGCCAATCAAATAAAGCATCGTGCCAATAAATATATTTACAACGAAACAGAAATTGAGGTTATCACCTTTTCGCAAAGCAAAGGCTTATTGGGAAAAAGTGATAGGGCAAATAATCATATTGAATTATTGAAAGCCAATTCTACCAACAAGAAAAGTCAAGAAAAGAATAGTACTATTTCTATTTGCGGCATAGGTCCTGGTAATCCAGATTTTATTTTACCCGAGGTTTTTAAAGAAATCGCGAAAGCGGATATTATTATAGCAGGAAAACGCCATCTTGAATTGGTAGAAAATTCGAATAAGGAGAAGTTGATTTTTACCGGATATTTGGATCAATTGCAGACGGATATTACTGCAAATAAAAACAAATACATCGTAGTTCTAGTTTCAGGTGATACCGGATTTCATAGCTTAAGAAGATTCATAATGGCAACTTTTGCCGATGATAATGTAAAATGCATTCCGGGCATCAGTTCGTTTCAATACCTGTATGCTAAAATGAATATGAGCTACGAAAAAGCACATTTAGCTTCCTTGCATGGTACCGAATTTAATTTTGTAGATGCCCTCAAAAAATACGAATCTGTTTTTCTATTAACCGATAGAAATAACAATTATAAAACCATTGCCCAAACGCTAATCGACAATAACCTGCCCAATGCCCATATGATTATAGGCAGCAGATTATCATACGAAAATGAACAAATTGAAACATGCACTGCATCAGAAGCTATTCACAAAGACTTTGATGCGAATTTGTGTTCGATAATAATTAAAGCACAAGTAAAAAGTATTAAGACAAAAGTATAAAGACTTTTTTCAGCTTTAAAAGAATAAATTTAAACATATAGTATTCAGAACAAAGTAGCACATCTTACTACTTTATACTTTATACTTTATACTAATAAAATGAAAGACAAAGATTTTATACGCGGCAAAGTGCCTATGACCAAAGAAGAAGTAAGAGCTATTGTTCTGAGTAAATTAGAATTATGCAGTAGCGATAACTTCATGGATATTGGTGCAGGCACAGGTTCTGTGACCATTGAAGGAGCATTAAAAGCTTACAATGGAAAAGCGTTAGGCATTGAGCAAAACGAAGATGCTGTGGAGCTCATCAAACAGAACATAGCCAAATTTAATATTCAAAACCTAGAGGTGATTCATGGCAAAGCACCTCTAGGAATGGATAAAACGGCGGAGTATAATAAATTTTTTATTGGTGGATCGAGAGGTAACCTGACTTCAATAATTGAAACCATTACCCAACAAGCACCAAAGCAACATATAATTGTGGTAACTGCCATTGTTTTAGATACGATGATAGAAGCTTACAATCATTTCAAAAACCAAATTAATTACGAAACGGAGTTGGTTCAAGTAGCAGTCAATCGCATTGAGCCCGATAAAAAACCAGCCATGTTAATGGCCAACAACCCTATATTTATTATTACGGCAAAAAGTTGCTAGAGAAAAGGCTGAAGTGCATGCCTCTTTTAAATAACTGCAAGTACTAGGCATTAAAGCTGTAAATCAGTCTTAATACTTGATACTTGATACTTGATACTTACATAATGAAAGGAAAACTATACGGAATTGGAATTGGCCCTGGCGATGCCGATTTATTAACACTAAAAGCTGTTAAAGCATTAATAAATGCCGACGTGGTATTTGTTCCAAAATCAAAGGAACAAGCAAGCACTGCGCTAAAAATAACATCCGAATTCATTAACGAGAATGCTGTAATAGAGCACCTCGAATTCCCAATGGCACGTGATATTCAGGTACGATTAGATTCGCGTAAAAACAACGCAATCGCAGTATCCAAAGTTTTAGACGAAGGAAAAAATGCGGCTTTTTTAACTTTAGGCGACCCAATGCTATACAGTACTTACAGCTATGTATTGGAGCATCTAATTAGCGATTATAGCATCGAAACCATTCCGGGTATTTACTCTTTTTCTGCCATCAGCAATACATTAAATACGCCCTTGGTAAAAGGTAACGAAACTTTGTCGGTCATTTGCAATTGGGGTGATAACGAACTGCAATTATTACAGCAGGCCAACACTATTGTTTGCATGAAGATATCAGCTTACTATGCTGATTTATATACTTTCCTAAAAGAAAACGAATCGTACGAATTTAGCATGATTACCGATGTGGGTAAAGAAGGCCAAAAGGTTTTTACCGATATTGAAATATTAAAAGATAAAGTACCTTACTTTTCAACGGCAATTGTAAAACGCATTGTTCAGTAGAGGTACACATTTACAATTTTAGACTTTAAAAATATACATATAATGAACCCAATAGCATTTATAGGTGCAGGTCCGGGCGATCCTGAATTAATCACAGTAAAAGGACAAAAGGCAGTGAGCAACGCCGATATTATTATTTATGCAGGCTCACTTGTTCCTAAGGCTGTAATCGAAGATCATAAAGAAGGTGCTGAAGTTTACAACAGCGCAAAAATGGATCTTCAGGAAATTATTGAGGTAATAAAAAATGGTTACGAAGCTGGTAAATTAGTAGCTCGTGTACATACTGGCGATCCTTCTATTTACGGTTCGCACCGCGAGCAGATTGAGGAGTTAAAGAAATTAAACATCCCATATTACGTGATTCCTGGGGTGAGTTCATTTTTAGCATCAGCGGCAGCTCTAAATGTAGAGTTTACCGTTCCTGGTATTTCGCAAACCGTAATTTGTACACGCTTAGAAGGTAGAACTCCCGTACCTGAGTTAGAGCAAATTGAACGCTTGGCAGCACATCAAACTTCAATGTGTATCTTTTTATCTGTTGGCATGATGGATAAATTGGTAGGCCGATTAACGCAGCACTATCCAATGGATACACCTGTGGCCATTGTACAACGTGCCAGTTGGCCCGACCAGAAAATTGTACGTGGAACACTCGATAACATCGCTTCTATTGTTAAGGATGAAGAAATTACAAAAACAGCCATGATTATGGTGGGCAAGTTTTTAGGTGATGATTTTAATAATTCACTTCTTTACGCTAGCCATTTTACACACGAATACAGGGATGCTAAAAAGGAGTAGTAAGACAAAAGTATAAAGACATAAGACTCTTGTGCTCTTCAATTATCTTTATACTTAAATCTTAATACTTTATACTAAAAAAGAATATGACCGCAATAATATCCATAACAGAACAAGGAAACCAATTGGCTCTGAAACTTTCAAAGTTTCTAGACCAAGCCGTTTGTTATACCTTGCCAAAGTATGCTTCTGATGATTTAAAATCCATCAATGGCAAGCTAAAGGATTTCTGTGCGGAATTATTTAGCACATACGATAACTTGGTTTTTATAATGGCTACAGGCATTGTAGTTCGTAGCATTGCACCGCACTTGCAAAGTAAAACCACCGACCCAGCGGTTATTGTGCTCGATGAGAAAGGCAACAATGTAATTTCGCTTTTGTCGGGTCACTTGGGTGGAGCAAATGCTTTAACACAGCAAATAGCAACGCATCTAAACAGCAACCCTGTAATTACCACTGCTTCCGATGTGAACCGACTTCCATCGGTAGATATGTTAGCGCAGGCAAATGGTTTACTGATCGATTCAATGGTTGATGCAAAAGACATCACTGCTCTCATTGTAAATCGAAAAAATGTGGTCATCAACGATCCCTTTCATATTCTTCCCCCATTAAGCCTTTCGGCTGATGAAAAAGATATTGAGGGAAAAATAATAGTCAGCAACCTTGATAAACAAAATGAGGATATTCCTTTTGTAAAGCTCATTCCCCAAAACATCATCTTAGGGATGGGATGCAAAAAGGATACGCCCACTGAGCAATGTTTATCATTTATTAAAGCTATGCTTGATAAATACAACATTGATAAACGAAGCATCGCTTTAATTGCATCCATCGATGTAAAAGAAAACGAACGAGCGCTCATCGATAGCGCAGCATATTATAAATGTTCTTTTAAATGCTTTGGGGCGGATGTTCTACTAACAGTAGAATCTTTATTCGAAGGATCGGACTTTGTAAAACAGACAGTAGGAGTAACATCAGTGAGTGCACCATCGGCATATATTGCAGGCAAAAAACAAGGGCGCTTCATTTGCGAAAAAGAGCGCCAAAACGGAATAACAATTTCAATATTTGAACAAATTCAGACAAAAGTATAAAGTAGTAAGACAAAAGATGCAATCGCTTTTTAGTCTTTATACTTTATACTTTCATCTTTATACTAAATAGAATGAACGGAAAAATATACATTATAGGAACAGGTCCTGGCGACAAGGATTTTGTGATACCAAAGGCATTAATCTCAATGCAAAACAGTGATATTATCGTAGGATATAAAACTTACATCGATCTTATCCGACCTTTTATTACTGATGTTGAATTGGTATCATCAGGAATGAAAAAAGAGGTGGATCGCTGCAGCGAAGTGCTTGAGATTGCCAAAACAGGAAAAACAGTGAGTTTAATCAGCAGTGGCGATGCCGGAATTTATGGTATGGCCGGAATTATGCTCGAAATTGTTGAAAAATCAGGTACTGATATCGAAGTTGAAGTAGTACCTGGAATTAGCGCAGCTACATCGGCAGGTGCTTTATTGGGCGCACCGCTAATGAACGATTTTGTTACGCTTAGCCTGAGCGATTTAATGACACCTTGGGAGCTAATTGTAAAACGTATTAAAACGGCTTGTTCAGGCGATTTTGTAATGGCCTTGTACAATCCTAAAAGTAAAACTCGCGTGAAGCAATTAGAAATTGCAATAAACACCATGCTTGAGTATTACAAAGGTGATACGCCCGTTGGTATTGTTAAACATGCCATGCGCGAAAAACAAGAAGTGAGCATTACCACCCTAGATGATGTATTGAATCAGGATGTTGATATGTTTACAACACTCGTAATTGGAAATTCGCAGACTAGAGTTATCAACGGTAAAATGGTCACCAAACGAGGTTATACTTATTAAACAATTGGCAGATGCAGAGCGCGAAGCCATTAACAATTGATAATTAACAACTAACAATTAAAACCGTGATTTGGATAATTGGAGGCACCAGCGATGCCAATAATATAGCATCAGAATTGGCCCAAAAGGGATTTAGCATTAGCATTTCAACCGCCACAACCTACGGAAGTCAATTGGCTTCGATAAACAATGTAAGTGTGGTGCAAGGGAAAATGGATGCTGCGCAGATGGCTAAAAAGTTTGCAACATGCGAATTGGTTATTGATGCCAGTCATCCCTTTGCGGCCGATGTTTCAAAAAATGCCATTACTGCCTGCCAAACAGCAAAAGTTGAGTACATCCGCTTTGAGCGCGAAATACAGCACTTTGCTTATGCCAATTATTATCAATCGTACAGCGATATGATAGTTGCTTTGAGCAAGCTCGAAGGAAATATTTTTTTAACCATTGGCTCCAATAACATCCATTTATTTACGCCTTTGAAAGATCGCGTAGTTGCAAGAGTTTTGCCTGTTATAGATAGTCTGCAGAAATGTATTGATGCCGAAATTCCAACTCATCACATTATTGCGAGTAAAGGTATTTTTAAGGCAACCACAAACAAAGCCATGTATCAAGAATACGAGGCCAAGCACTTAGTGACTAAGGATAGTGGCGAAGCGGGTGGCACCTCTTCAAAAATTGAAGTAGCCCACCAACTAGGTATGCAGGTGCACATTTTACAGCGACCAAATATCAATTATCCGCTGGTAAAGAATACTATTGAAGATATTATTTTAACTATTGATAAGACTTTAAGCGCAAACAAATAAAAATTTTGTCTGTTTCATTTATCTAACTAATTAAACAACATCAGTAAAACGGTAAGTTTTACGCACAAATAAACAAATATGAGTTTTTTACCCATTTCGGTTAACATCAGCAACAAAAAAATAGTAATTGTTGGAGGCGGTAACAGTGCCTCAAAAAAATTACGCTCCCTATTAAAGCATACACAGGAAATTACTGTGGTGGCTCCTAAAATATCTGACGAGATAAAAGTATTACCACTAAACTTTATTGAGGAAGAATACAATAGCGAGCACATAAAAGATGCTTTTCTTATTTATGCTTGCGCCGATGTTGTTGCAGTAAATGAGCAAGTACAAAAGGATGCCGACGAAATGGGAAAACTGTGCAACCGAACAGATGCTCCTGAGGTTTCGGGCTTTCATTCTCCTGCAATTTTGGCCACAGAAGAGTATAACATTGCAGTTACCTCTAAGGTAAAAAAGTGCAGAAAGTCGATCGCACTTAAAAATAAAATTGATGTCTTGTTCGATATATTTGAAAAACAAAAAGCCGATTTTCCTGCAGGAAAAGTGTGGTTGGTTGGTTTTGGTCCGGGTAATCCAGAACTGATGACAGTGAAAGCTCAAAAACTTTTATTCGAGGCCGAAGTAATTGTATACGACGATTTATTAGACAAAAGCATCCTTGATAAATACATGGCTACTAAAGAGTACGTTGGCAAGCGTCGCGATAATCATCATAAAACACAGGACGAAATAAACGATATACTCGTAAAATATGCCCAAGAAGGCAAAAAGGTAGTCCGACTAAAAGGTGGCGATCCACTAATCTTCGGAAGAGGAACCGAAGAAAAACAATACCTCGAAAAGCATGGCTTAAGTGTTGAAATTGTACCAGGAATAACATCGGCCATAGCCGCTGCTGCGCTTACTGCAACTCCTTTAACACACCGAGGATTAGCCTCATCCGTTGCTTTAGGAACAGCGCACACAAAAAATAGCTTTAAAATATTAAGTGCCGATACTTCGGTATATTACATGGGAGCCCGCAATATTAAAGAGATTGCGCAAAAATACATCGACGAAGGATATTCTACAGACTTTCCTGTGGCTGTGGTGTACAACGTTTCGTTACCCGGACAAGAAGTTACCAAAACTAATCTTGGCAACATTATTGCAGAAAAGCATCAGTTTAAAAGTCCAATAGTGAGTATATTTGGTAAAACGGCAGGTTTGTAACTAATACTAAAATCAAATTTGTGCCGTTTATCAACATACACACAATAACACACATAGTATGAAAAATTTATTTTTGATGGCCTTAGTTGCCATATTGTTTACGGCATGTAACGACAATGATTCTAATTCATCAAATCAAAATGCCAAACTAAGCATCCGTTTGACTGATGCTCCTGCTGATTATGAGCAGGTTCTTATCGATGTACAAGAAATCCACATTAATGCTTCCTCGGAAGAGAACAGTGGATGGCAAGAATTGGAAGTTTTAAACCCAGGCGTTTACAACTTACTCGATTTTAAAAACGGAATGGATACTTTATTGGTAGATCAGGAATTGCCTGCAGGTAAAATATCGCAAATGCGTTTGGTATTAGGTGATAACAATCAAATTATGGTTGATGGGGATTTACACAATTTGGATACGCCATCGGCACAGCAGTCGGGTTTAAAGTTTAAGATTAACGCTGAGTTGGTTGAAGGAATCACCTATAAGTTATGGATCGATTTTGATGCAGGCCGCTCAATTGTAGAAAAAGGTAATGGAGGATATTCGTTGAAACCAGTTATTCGCACCTTTACAGCAGCCACAAGTGGTGCCATTAAAGGAATTGTAACTCCTGTTGAAGCCAATACTTACATTATGGCTATTTCTGCTAGCAACGATACAGCCAGTACTTTTGCCGATGAAGAAACCGGTGAGTTTTTAATCAGAGGAATTGAAGCAAGTACTTATAAAGTTGATTTTGTTCCTAACGATGATTACCAATCACAAACTATTGAAGATGTAAATGTAACTATAGGTGAGGTTAACGATCTGGAATTAATTGAACTAAATGAAATAGAATAATATATATAAAGGCATCTCTGTTTGAGGTGCCTTTGTTATTTAATCCAAAACCAATAAAATTCAGATCTATTCTATATGCCCCATGAAAGAAAACAATCTAGAAATATGGGTAAATCAATACACCGAAGACTTATATCGGTGGGCCTTGCATAAAACCTCATCTCAACAGGTAGCAGAAGATTTAGTGCAAGAAACCTTTCTGGCTGCAGCCGAAAAAATAGATTCTTTCAGAAGCGATAGCACACCTAAAACGTGGCTGTTCTCCATTTTAAACTTTAAGGTTATAGATTATTACAGAAGTAAAAGCAAAAAAGATATTACCCTAGAAAATGATGCCCTAGCTCATTTTTTTGATCAAGATGGCGAATGGAAACAAAACGTTAACATCAGCATTTGGGATGCTGATGACGCCAATCTATTAGATAACACTGATTTTCGCACTACTTTAGAACATTGCATAGAAGCTCTACCTCCAAAATGGCAAAGCTGCGTTAAGCTGAAATACCTCAGCGAGAAAAAAGGTGAAGAAATTTGTCAGGAATTAGGGATTGCCCCGACTAACTTATGGCAAATGATACACAGGGCTAAACTTCAGCTTCGTGGCTGCTTGCATACTAATTGGTTTAAACATTAAAAAAAATGGACAAGTTATTTCACCTCTTATTTCTATCGTGCCTAAAGGCCTCTGAGCTTGTTGAAAAACGGTTTCATTTTGCCCTTTCCTTCAAAGAAAAAATACAACTACGTGTGCATATGACCATGTGTAAAAGTTGCACCCAATACAGCGAACAAAGTAAATTTATTGGCGAAGGCATTTCAAGAATACAAGAGGCAGATGCGAGCCAACAAGATATTGAGGCCTTGAAAAAAAAGATATCAAAGAGCTTAAGTAATTCTTCTAAGCAATAAGCTTATTTATCTTGTGTCATTGAGGGATTTTCATAACACACAACAAACAATAACATTTTATAAGAATAAGCTGTCATCAAAAAAAAATCATTTCTTTTTGTCAGGTTTTTAAAATCTACCGACTGTTTCATCAAATCATAAAAGAAACAGTCATGAAAAAGTTACTTATTTTATCTGCAGCAATACTATTTTCAATAGTGATAACGGCGCAAACATCCAGCACTAGTGGTATAACTTTCGAAAACGCTGAATGGAGCAAAGTATTAGCGAAAGCCAAGGCCGAAAACAAACCCATTTTTATCGATATCTCAACTTCATGGTGTGGCTACTGTAAAAAAATGAAAACGAAGACTTTTACAGATAGTGAAGTTGGTAAATTCTACAACAAGGAATTCATCAACGTAAGTTTTGATGCAGAAAAGGGAGATGGCATCGCGTTAGCTGAAAAATATAAAGTAAATGGTTATCCAACTTTTGTATATCTAAATCCCGATGGATCTTTAGCTGAACAAACTTCAGGCTATCGTAATGCTGAGGAGTTTATAAAAGTTGGTCAGCTAATTACTAAATAATATTATACTCATCCTCACACATTAAACTTTATCAGATTCTGAGAGTTATTCTTATAACCTCAGAATTTTCACACTTATTAAAAACTTAAAAAACTAGCTTATGAAATTATTTAATGGAAGCAAAGCCATCGACTTTATTACTACAGATATTAACGGAAAAACAATTAAACTATCTGACTACAAGGGGAAGAAAATAATTCTTAGTTTCTTCAGAAATGTAAATTGCCCATACTGCAACAGGCAGGTTCACCAACTTATTACTAGTAGCAAACGAATAAAAGAAACCGGCGCCGAAATCATCTTCTTTTTTGAAAGTTCGGCCGATAAGTTAACTTCTAGCACATTTCATCAGGGGATTAGTCCTTGGCCACTAATCAGTGATTCAGAAAAGGTGATCTATCAAAAATATGGCATTGAAAAATCGACCCTTAAGATGATGAAAACAATGTTTGTGAGTAGCCTAGGCAAAGCGAAAAAAGAAACCGAGGCACATAATCTACCAGAAGATAAGGAGGCTACTCTAAATCTAATTCCGGCTGATTTTTTAATTGATGAAAATTTCAATATTGTAAAAGCACATTATGGAAAGCACCTAGATGATCATCTTACAATTGATGAGATAAAGGAATTTGTTGGCATAGTAAACCCGTTTAAGAAAAAAACAGCGTAACTTATGCATTGCCAATAAGAAACAGTAAACCTAAAAAAATCAATAAATGAAGTCAGTAGCTAAAGACAATTTAAACCAATTAAAATCTCTACTTTCTGAGTTAAACGAAAACCAATATAGAGCTAGCCTTGATATTTTATCAAGGGCTAGCATAGGTAAACATATTCGTCATATTCTTGATTTATATCTACAATTAATTGATGGGGCACGCAAACGCCGCATTACCTATGATGATAGAAACAGAGATGTTAGTATAGAGATTGATATAGATGTAGCTATTCAAAAAATTAATCAGCTTATTATTGATATCGATAATATTGATGAACAAGAAGCCGTTAAGTTTGAATCGGATTATAGCATTACAGGCGAATCGCCAGATAAAATAATGAGTTCGGTTGCGCGTGAACTAGCCTATTGCATTGAACACAGCATACATCATCAGGCCTTAATAAAAGCGGCTTTAATTACTTTGGGATTACGCCATTTGGTTGACAATAATTTTGGCGTAGCTTACTCAACTATTCGACATAGAGACAATACATGTGCACAGTAAGCTACATACCACCTTTTGGAGATAAAAGTTTTATACTTACCTCAAATCGCGATGAAGTTGATTACAGACCCACTGCGGCGCCAAAAAAACATTTAATTGGGAATACCGAATTGGCCTTCCCTAAAGATCAACGCGCTGGTGGTTCGTGGATTGCCGCTAAAGAAGAAGGTCGTTTATGTTGTTTGCTTAATGGTGGATTTATCAGTCATTCCAAACAAAAACACCACACTGTTAGCAGAGGAACAATTGTGGTAGAATTAACTGCATCAAACTTAAGTGTTAAGGAATTCTTTAAAAATAGACTACTCAGTAATGTAGAACCATTTACAATGGTTACCATCGAATTCTCTCCTGCAGGAGCGCATAGTATTTATGAGTTTATATGGGATGGCCAATTAAAACATTATCAAAAACTCGATAAAAACAAACCTTACATATGGTCTTCATCAACACTCTATAGTAGTGAGCATAGAGCACTGCGTCAGGGATGGTTTAATAAGTTTTACAATTCAACAAACAAAATGCTAGTCCCAGACGATGTTTACCACTTTCATGCTGGAACCCATACTTCCAACACTGCAATAAACACGGTAATGGAAGGGGATAATGGCTTAAAAACCTTAAGCATTACACAGGTTTTTATTCGTCATAATAAACTCAAAATGTATTATCATAACCTTGTTAATAATACAAAACATAAACTTACATTTTAACAAACTTGGGGTTCAAAACAACACATACTGGTTTTGCTATTGCCATTGCTTGGCCTGATACTTATTGTAAACAACCTGGCTCTTGGTACGATCCTCTTATGTTACTTTTAGGCATCAATAAGAGTAATTACTACAAAGTTGGCCATGCTGCTTTGTGTCTTATAAACTCAGAAAATGGAGAGGTGCTTTATTTCGATTTTGGTCGATATCATTCCCCATTTAAACACGGTCGTGTTCGTGGATCTATAACTGATCCTGAACTAAGAATAAAAACAAAGGCACAAATTGATGAGAAACATAAAAAACTTATAAATTTTTCAGAAATACTGAATGAATTACAGCAAAATGCATCCTGCCATGGCGAAGGACCTATACATGCTTCTTATTGCACAATCAATTTCAATCAAGCCCATCAGAAAGTACTTCAATTGCAATCTGACTTTATTCCGTACGGACCATTCTTATTAAATGGGAGTAATTGCTCTCGTTTTGTAAATACAGCAATACTGGCAGGAAACCCTAATTTTAAAAGAAAGGTTATACTTAAATTTGGTATTCCATTAACCCCTACTCCTATAGGTAATGTAAAAGCATTAACTCAATACACCACACTTGCCAAACAATTAACTTCTGAGCCATTCTACCCAAATAGAAAACTTACTAAAGAAGATAGAAATTCGGTATTAAGACAACCTAGGCTACCGAACTCAATCTCCTCCAATTCGCAATGGCTTAGCGGTGAGGGAGCTGGATCGTGGTTTTGCCTCTACCCTTCAGGAAACCTCATAAAGGTAATTCGATATTCTCCATTAGGCTCCATTGAGGATAAAGGACACTTCTGTTACTCCAAAAAAACAGATAATTCTATCAAAAATGGAGTGATTACTTATCCAAGTAATAGTAAAGTGATTACCCTTTTCCATAAAGAAAAGAAAACAATTCTCTATAGAATCCAATAATTTGCAGATCATTCCCATTAAAGTTTAACATCCTAAAAAAAGGGGTAGCCACCACAAATATCTCCCAACTTAAGTCCAAAAGGTATATTACAAAAACCACATTACATCAAATTTTATTTGCTCGGTTATCAACAGAATCTAAATCTGAGGCAAGCAATCACAGAAGAAACTAAAGCTATTAACAAAAATTAATAAAACGAGTGTTCAATTTACAAAATTGACATATTAACTTCTGTTGAAAATTTATAATATTTTATCAGTAGTTGATTAACGGAGTTATATTAATTAATTATATCATATATAATTGAAACCTTACCTATCTATATATTTTACAATAATACTTAAACGATATCCTCTTTTATTAAATAATTAGATTACTTTTGCGCAATTATTCAGCATACAGTATAATGTCCATTATTCTCAAGATTAAGGATTCAATATCTTTTAGTAATATTTGGAATATTAATGGAAGGATTCAATTATAAAATACGATATAGCTAATGCATATATAAATCGTAAATAAGAAGTTGAATCTAGAAGAATGAGTTATCAACACTATCACTTACACTAGTGAAAATTCAAAGGCTAAAAAGTAATTGTACTAAATGATTAAGAAAGTAATATCGCAAACAAGAACTACAGAGATTAATATGGTGGCCTACTATATTATCGATTGCTTTACGCAAGCTAAAATAACAGCAGATGATTATGCCAGTGAGCTTTTTCATAATGTTGCTATGAAGGCTGAAGAATTAACCAGTGCAATAAACCCAACCAAAGTTAAATCAGACCTGAAAGAGAAAGATGAACTTAGAAAACTATACTTGGTAGCAATGCACCATTTATTACTCGGTTTTGTTCGGCACCCAAATAAAGATGTAAACCAATCGGCCTTAGTTATAAAAGAAATATTTGATAAATACGGTGTTAAACTGGCATACGATAGTTATGCCGTTAAAACAGCCTATATAAATGCACTATTAAAAGAGTTACACGATGCCAAAAAAGATATCGACACACTCCCTGGTTTCCCAGATTTAATTAGCGGGCTAAATAGTGCTGAGTTAGCTTTTGAAGAAGCTGAGGATGAATATGCCACTCGCGTAAATGAGTTTGCGCAAAAGAGCAGTGCTACACAAATAAAAGCAGAACTAATGACCTTAATCAATAGTAAATTAGTTCCATATTTACAGGCTATGCTGCATGCAAAACCTCATAAATTCGAAAGCTTAAGCAGAAATGTTGCAGCTATTATAGATGACAATAACCAAACTGTTAAAGCCAGAAGCAAACCAAGAGGCATAAAGAAGTAACTCAATATTTCTTTCCTACACTTTTACTTGTTCGTAGATTTTATAATGGATAAATTAGATATCTCATATAAAATCTACAACTATGGAACAAGAATCTAATGTCCCTCCAATTTACATTGTATCAGGCGGAAAAGGTGTGGCTGGTCACACCCTAGTAGAATCAATGCTGATCCAATATCCCGATCATAAAATCCCCGTTATGATTGAACCTGAAGTAGCTACACAAGAACGTATTGACGAGATTATTAAAAAAGTACTTAAAACAAATGGTGTTATTGCGCATACCATGATAGACGTTAAGGTGCGAAGATGGCTAATTGATAGTTGCGAAAGCAACGACATCAGGCATTTTGATCTAGTTGGTAATATGACTGATTACCTAGATAGCGTTCATGATTTAAAACCAACTGCGCAAGCAGGCTTGTACCGAATGCGAGATATGGAATACTACCGTAGAGTGCGAGCCATAGAGTTTACCATGCAGCATGACGATGGTATGCATAATGATAAAATAGCAACAGCTGATATTGTATTAGCCGGTGTTTCGCGAACAGGAAAAACTCCTTTAAGTATTTATTTAGCCATGTTTGGGTGGAAAGTTGCCAATGTACCAATTGTGCCTGGCACACCAATACCACAAACATTATTCGAAATTGATCCGAACAGAGTTTTCGGACTAACTATTTCTATGACGTATCTAATTGCCCAAAGAAGCAGCAGGGTAACCCGAATTAACATGAACCCCAACACCGATTACGTTGAACCTCGGAAAGTAAGAATGGAATTAGATTATGCAGCCAATTTATTTAAAAAAGGTGGATTCAAAGTTTTAAACATCACAAACAAACCTATTGAATATTCGGCAAATGAAATAATCACCATTTTAACCTCTCGCTTTGGGAGCGATAAGTGGTCAAACGAGGAACATTAGTTATCTAATTAACTATCATCTTATTTTTTGTTTATCTTTTTTATCGATAAATTAAACATTTATGCAATTGTTGATGTTATCTTAAAGAACAACAATAGCAAATGTTGTGTTTACTTATACAGATGAAAATACATTTTGAATGCACCCAGCATAAATAAGCGAAAGTATTTTTCACTAAAATTAAACAAGATGAAAGAGGTCAAAACAAAAAATGGGATAAAAAAAATATCACCTCGCAAGATTAATGGTTTAGATAGAAAGGTAACTAGCTCAAGCGAACATCACTTTAGTTATTTAAAAGAATATGTTGAAGCTATTTTCCTTCAAAAATATCCAAAAACAGATTTTATTCTTCCTTGGATAGAATATAATAATTTATCAGATTTTAATATTTCTGATAATGTTGAAAGCGTTGGAGGTATTTCAGAGGAAGCACATTTTATAATGAGGATTGTAACTGAATATCATTTAAAACAAGCTTTTAAGGCAATGAAGATTGACATGAACGATCCGAATGTTGGCGGAGAAAAGGGTACTCCTTACCGTATGACAAAAATGTATTGCGGAAACGGTTTAGATGATGACAGTGAGTTACTATCTGGTAGATGGAGTAACAGACCAAATATGGCGAGTTTCCCTAACGAAAACCAGCAAAAGTTTCCTATAACAAAACGAGTAGATATCGTTTCTGTTTGTTCGCATCATGTGGCACCGTTTAGTACTTTATTCAGAGAAGATGCTTATGCCATTATTAGCTATATCCCCGACCGTATGGTTTTGGGAATATCAAAACTTCAGAGAATTGTTGATTGGGTGGCTAGGCGCGGGCACCTGCAAGAAAATTTAACAAAAATGATTTATGATGAAGTAAGTAAAGCTGCTGAATCTACATCAGTATTTGTTCGCTTAAGCGGATTGGTTCACACCTGTGAGTCTTTGCGGGGTACACAAAGTAATGAAGGTGCTTTTACTAGCGAATATTATGGCGGCGATTTTGAAAACTATGAACTAAGACGCGACATAAAGGGTTAATAAATAAAACAAACTAATTTAATAGATTATGATCATACGTAAACAATTCAAATTTGAAGGAGCACACATAGTGCGCGATTGCTCAAGCGATAGATGTAAAAAATCGATTCATGGACACAGTTATGTTGTTGAGGTTTTTTTAACATCAAATAAACTTGATTATGGCCATATGATATACGATTTTGGCTTAACAAAAGGAACAATTAAAGACGTAATTGATAGCTTTGATCATGCCTATGCCATGTGGGATAAGGAAAGTGATGATTTTAAATCGTTTATAAAAACCAATAGTGATAGGTACGTTCAAATGCCTGTTTCACCTTCGGCAGAATGTTTTGCTTTAACCTTATTGTTTATAATCGATAAAATTCTAGGAGCAACTCACTTTAATAATGGCGAAGGAGATGTAGGTGTTCAATCCGTAAGGGTACATGAAACAGAAACAGGCTACGCCGAAGCTTTTCAGGATGATTTGAGATGGTTTAACCATACACTTGAAGAAGTTATTTTTAGTCAAGCTATTAAAGACGAATGGAAAGATCCGATGATGTATGATAAACTCATTGACTATAACAAAGATAAAAAATCAATCAAACCATTTGAAAACCCAATTATTGAAAGAAAATTTAAATAAGTGCTAAACAATTTTAATTCATTGAGGTTATTAAGTAAGTCTTTACTGATAAGAATTAATTTATGAGCAATAAAATAAACAGAAAAAAATTCTTTAAAAGAGTTGGTATGTCCTTAGCAGGAGTTATGGCTACAACCGTTAGTGTTTCTGCAGATGCCACTAGAAATCCTTTAAGACCTCAGCAAAAAGAGTTTTTAGCTGACTATGAAGAATGGCTTAGAGAATTTCATAAATATATTAAACGTAAAAACATCAACACCTCTGATATTAATAACAATAAGGAGTTAATGAGATTAACTGAGGTTGCTGAAAATAGAAAAGAAGAGTTGGCTCTTCACATGAAAGATCCACTGTTTGAACGCCATTTTAATAATATTACAAAAAATATTACATACGAGATTACTTGATAATTAAGACGATTAGTTTGTTACCCTTTGATTTTTTTAGAATAAAAAAGCTCGGAAATTCCGAGCTTTTTTATTTACACTACTATTATCAATTGTCCAATATATCATGTTTAAAACACATGCAATCTGTTAATCACAAAATAATAAATACAACCTGCGATTATTACCGTTAAACAAGCTACTTATTATCCTTTTTATTCTTTTCTCACGTATTAATTGCAGCCTAATCCGTTGTTTAATAGCTATCAATTTTTCACTAGATAACTTCACTTCATGGGTTCCTATAGGATGTTTCTTTCGTACTTCTTCTTGATAGGCATCTCTAATTTTTGAGATTCTTTCAATACGTTTTTTTCTAATGGAATCGTTATAACGCGATCGCTGAATCATATCCATTACATGGCCGGCAGAACTCATATTATAAAATTTGCGGTTAAGAAATACAAGTTAACAAAACATCCTTAAAAAGACATTTTAATCTTATTTATAATCATCAACCTTAGTGGTTATTTTATCCAAATCATCAATTTTAAAATCTCCTAAAAAGGACAATAACACCCCATTTTGTTCACCCTGAAATATAACATGACACTCACTTATTCTGCGACCTTTCTTTTTCACCCACACTTCCGTATCGTCATCAGAATCATTTTCTTCTACTAATTTATAATTCCCTTTTTCAATATATTCGTAAACAAGGCTTTTAAAACTAGCATTTGGCTCTGATTCTGGTTTGTAGATAACTACTTTTAATTCATCTAAGTCACCACTTATATTATCATCCTTATCATCAACACAATCAAAGTTCATCATACCAAGCAAACTCTTTGAAAATGATAAATAGGTTACATCGTCCATTAAATTAAAATGCTTGTACATTTTATCAACTATCGATGATTGTGCCATTGTTGGAATGCTTACAAAAGCCATAACAACAAGTACTAAACTAAGCTTTATTAAATTTTTCATCGTGTTATAAATTTAAGTTATTTGTTAATCTAGATTATTATAAATAGACCAAGCAAGATTACCATCTACTTCAACTTCTATATCAGAAGGAATCGAAATTGTAACATCCAATTGCTGATCTTTTAATTTAATACCATCCTGTAAAGTAAACGCAGGGTCGATATACAACACAGAATCTTTAAGTATCCAAAAGAATTCAATTCCTTCAGCATTAGTAATGGCCTCTTTCATATCGCCTCCCCTAGCCTCACGGTTAATTGAAATATTAAATTCATCCCCGTCAATAAGTTCAATTTTAGGAGTCCCCTTCACTAGAATTTCATTCTGGCTTGAGAAAATTTCAAGTTGATTCATTTCAAATAAGTGTTCCTTATCCTCAGGAAAATTCATCTTATTATTAGGCTTTATATATAATGTATTGCCTGATGGAAGAGGTAAACGATCTTCTGACAGAACTTTTTGAGAAGTTGAATAACTTTTGGCTACTTTACCTGCAGAGAACACAACAATGGCAATACCTAATAACCAAAACAACAGAGCTCCTAAAACAACATACCTAATCTTATTTTTAACTTTAAAAGTTAATTTAAACCCTAAGAAAAAGAGTATTAAAAGAGGCATTACAGCTAATAAAATAATTCCGATAGAGGCATATGAGAATTGATGTCCATCCATGAATAAGCTAGGGATTGTAGTAATGTAATTACCTACTCCAGAAAAGTCGATAAACGAATACCCGAAAACCGCAGTCACCACAATGCCAATAATACCAACAATACTAGAAATCATTAAAGCAACACCCAAAGTGATCACAAAGAAGTTGATGATTTTTCGAAGTGCAATACCCATTACATCATTCGCCTTCCCCATTCCACTGTTTACATTCTCATAAGCTTTACTTTGCTTAAAACGAGTACTAACATCATTATACTCATTTCGAATATTTTGCTCCCAGTTTTCGTAATCAGAAGGACCCTTCATTTCCATACGCTGGGTTAATGTGAGGGCTTTAGGCATCACAATCCAAAGAATTAAATAGATAGGCAATGATGCTCCATACAGAATAAAAGCAATAAAAAATATTACTCTAAAAACCAAAGGATCCATATTAAAGTATGCTCCCAAGCCACCACAAACACCTCCAAACACCTTATTATCGGTATCTCTATAAAGCCTTTTTTTATAGTTAATAGAAGTCTCTTCGTTAACTTGCGTTTCTGCGTGTTCCTCGGCTTCATCAGCAAACTCTTGTGGTTCACCCATGGTTTTTATAACCTCTTCAACTTCAGAAAGACTAATTACTCTACCTGAAATACTTTTATTTTGAAATAATTCTGCAAATCTGCCTTCGATATCAGCAACTATCTCTTCTGCTTCTTTTTTATCAACAAAGCTATTTTCTACTTTTGTTAGATAAGTTTCTAAAGCCTTAAATGCATCTTCATCAATATTAAATGCAAACCCAGCTAAATTTATATGTAAAGTCTTCTTCATTTTTTATTAGTTTAAATTATATGATTGGGTTTAACACAACATAGCTACGCTGCCTACGAAAAAACCAACTACTTTTAGTGCTAAAGCAATTATAAATAGGAAAGCAATTATGTAGATGATAATTTTAAATAAGGTTTTAAATACAAACCCGATTAATAAAAGAATTAAGGTTAGAATTAGAATCCCCGGAAAGTGAAGTATTGGCACATGCGCCATATGGTAGCTCACATTTGTAGTCATTGGCTCCATTGCAGGAAATGCATTGAATAAACCTGTTAATAAAGATACTGAAGCAATTACAGCCACAACAAGCATCAAGTTTTTATCTCGCTTTGTGAGGCGTCTCCACCACGACTCACTTTTTTTATAGGTTTCTGTATCCTTTACTTTGCTAAACCTATCTTTTACATCTTCATATTCCCTCTTAATGAATTTTTCAATATTATTGATAGTCACATTTTCGCCTCGCATCTCCAATTTTTGAGCAGTTGTGATAGCGGCAGGAATTAAAATCCAAAGGATAATATATACCGGTATTATTGTACCTGCACTGAGAAATAGGAAAATACCAAAAGCAACTCGAACTAAAACCGGATCAATATTAAGATAAGCAGCTATACCTGAACAAACACCTCCAAGTACTTTATTATCTGCATCTCTAAATAAGCGCTTACTCCTACTTGAAGTAGTATAAGCTTGATAGTGTGATTTTTTCTCCTTTTTGGGTTCTTCATCCTCATCAAACTCCGATGGATCGCCCATGATAGCCATAACTTCAGTAACCATAACTTGAGTAACTACACCACTTTCATGATTAATCTTCTCACTAAAAAGTTCGGCAATTCTACTTTCAATATCTTTTATTACCTCTTTACCCTCTTCTTGATTCTTAAAATGCAATTCTAGTCGGTCTAAATAAGATCTTAAGGTTTTATATGCATCGTCGTCTATATAAAAAACGACTCCGTTTAAATTTATATTTACAGTCTTTTTCATAACATTTATAATTATTGTTGTTAGGAGTTTTTAATGTGAGCAACTGCATCAACTAATTCATTCCACGATACATCTAACTCATTCTGAAAGGATTTACCCTCTTCTGTTAGTTCGTAATATTTACGAGGTGGTCCTTGTGTAGATTCTTCCCAACGATAACTCAATAACCCTGCATTTTTTAGGCGAGTTAATAAAGGGTAAAGTGTTCCTTCAACAACAATCATTTTTGCCTCTTTTAATTCTTTAATAATATCTGAGGCATATTTGTCGCTTCTTGAAAGGATTGCCAGAATACAATATTCCAAAACTCCCTTTCTCATTTGTGCTTTTGTATTTTCTAACTTCATATCAGGCTCCTCATTTTTATATATTACTATCCATTACATTGAATATTGCATTACAAATATATGGCTTTTAAATGGTACTTTGTAATACATACTACTATATTGTTTTTAGAAATAGACTTTCAAATCATACAAATCCCTTTATTTACGGGATATACAAGACCGAAAATTTTTTTGAAAAAAAATCAAAAAAAAAGCACCACTTTCGAAAAAGTGATGCTTTATATAGTTTTTTTAGTAATTCTTAGATTGTTAAGATATCTGCTTCTTTCTTCTCAACATGTTGATCAACAACCTTAGAATATTGATCCGTCATTTTTTGAACATCTGCTTCAGCATCTTTTTCAAGATCCTCAGAAAGACCTTCTTTCTTTAATTTCTTTAATTCTTCATTACAGTCTCTACGCGCATTTCTGACACTTACTCTTGCATCCTCAGCACATTTTTTCACTTGTCTAACAAGATCTTTTCTTCGTTCCTCATTTAAAGCAGGCACGTTAATTCTTACAATCTCTCCGTTATTTTCCGGATTCAAACCAAGGTTTGCAGCCATAATTGCTTTTTCAATAGGTTCAATCATAGCTTTTTCCCAAGGCTGAATAGCTAAAGTTCTTGGGTCAGGAGTATTTACATTTGCAACCTGTTGCAGAGGAGTCATAGATCCATAATAATCTACCATTATACCTTCTAACATCGCAGGACTCGCTTTACCAGCTCTAATTTTAATTAACTCATGCTCAAGATGTGTGATAGATTTCTCCATCTTCTCCTTAGCATCTTCCATTAATATCTCAATTTCTTCAGTCATAACCTATTTGTTTAAAACATAGCAAAAATAAAAAAACTTGGCTTAATACAAAAGCCTCATAAATATTAGAAAAATACTTTAATTAATAGAGTCATGTAAATACAATAGGATACTATAATAGTATGTACTTTACTTAGTATGACCTAATCAACAGAAACCCCTTAGATTACAGCGGTGGTGAGTACTTTATCGATTAAAGTAATAGCAAAAGAATAAATAAACACAAAAAGTGGTTGTACAACACAATCTATTTTTACCCCTTTTTTACCAAAAAATGTATTTTCGGATCGTTTTTGAATTATTTGAAATACCTAAAACGCTTACTGAGTGTACTTTTGAACATGGTGCTTAGATTGATTTTAAATAAAGATTTATTTCTTTATTTCCCATGGAAAAATCCCGATTTCAAATTACATTTGCATGCTTAAAATACTAATATAACTTAGAGATTTAAATATTAAACTGTATGAGTAATTTATTGAGTTCGTCGATTGGACGAAAGCTGCTGATGAGTTTGTCAGGGCTTTTCTTGATTACCTTTTTGGTAGTCCACTTATCTATTAACTTGTTGCTATTAATCCCTGATGGCGGGGAAGCTTTTAACGTTGCAGCTAATTTTATGGCTTTACCGTTAATTAAGTTCGGATTGCAACCTGTTTTAGCTTTAGGGTTTATTGTTCATATTGCTTACGGAGCAATATTGACTGCAAAAAACAACAAAGCACGCGGTAATAACAAGTATGCTTCAGGTAACAACACAAAAGAGGTTATGTGGGCATCAAAAAACATGGCTGTATTAGGAGTTACAATTTTAGCTTTCTTAGCAGTTCACATGGTTGATTATTGGATTCCATTACAAATTACACATGCTGTAGGCAGTGTTACTATTGGTGGTGTTGAAATGCATGATACTTATTCTTTAGTAGCAGCAAATTTCCAAAATCCACTAAAAGTTGTTTTATATGTGATTGGTTCTTTAGGTCTAGCTGTGCATTTAACACATGGTTTCTGGTCAGCATTCCAAACTTTGGGTGCAAGTAATACTATCTGGCGTAAGCGTTGGACAGTTATCGGAACTGTATTTGCTTGGGTTGTAAGCCTAGGTTTTTGTGTTATCGCAATTGCAATGTATGCTTGCGGAAGCTGTTGTTAATAAAGTAGTAACTTTTTAATTTACAAAAAATGAAGTTAGATTCAAGGATTCCTGAAGGCCCATTGGCTGAAAAATGGAACAACTATAAGGCTAACCAGAAATTGGTTAACCCAGCAAATAAAAGAAACTTAGATATCATCGTAATTGGTACAGGATTAGCTGGAGCTTCAGCTGCTGCATCTTTTGGTGAAATGGGTTTTAAAGTAAAAAACTTTACTATTCAAGATTCTCCACGTCGTGCGCACTCTATTGCTGCACAAGGGGGTATCAATGCTGCTAAAAACTATCCTAATGATGGTGATTCTGTTCACCGTTTATTTTATGATACAGTAAAAGGTGGTGATTACCGTGCTCGTGAGGCTAACGTTTACCGTTTGGCTTCTGTAAGTAACGATATCATCGACCAATGTGTAGCTCAAGGTGTACCTTTTGCTCGCGAATATGGTGGTATGTTAGATAACCGTTCTTTTGGTGGTGCGCAAGTTAGCCGTACTTTTTATGCAAAAGGACAAACAGGACAACAGCTATTAATTGGTGCTTACCAAGCTTTAATGCGTCAGGTAAATGCTGGTACTGTTGAAATGCATACTCGTACTGAGGTTGTTGATTACGTTATTGTTGATGGAAAAGCTCGTGGTGTTATTACACGTGACTTAGTAACTGGTGAGTTCTCTCGTCATTTCGGTCATGCAGTAGTAATGGCAACTGGTGGTTATGGTAACACATTCTTCCTATCTACTAATGCAATGGGATCAAATGGTTCTGCTGCTATTAAAGCTTACGAAAAAGGTGCTGCTTTTGCTAACCCTTGTTACGCTCAAATTCACCCAACATGTATTCCTGTTCACGGTGAGTTCCAATCAAAGTTAACTTTGATGTCTGAGTCTTTACGTAACGATGGTCGTATTTGGGTTCCTAAAAAGAAAGAAGATGCTGAAGCTATCCGTGCAGGAAAGAAAAAAGCAACTGACCTTTCTGAAGACGAAAGAGATTATTACTTAGAAAGAAGATATCCTGCATTTGGTAACTTAGTACCTCGTGATGTTGCATCTCGTGCTGCTAAAGAGCGTTGTGATGCTGGTTTCGGAGTTGGTACTACAGGTTTAGCTGTATACCTTGACTTTAAAACTTCTATTGAGCGTTTAGGTGAGGATACAATCCGTGCACGTTACGGAAACCTTTTCCAAATGTACGAGAAGATTGTTGATGACAATCCGTATGCTGAGCCAATGATGATTTACCCTGCTATTCACTATACAATGGGTGGAATTTGGGTTGATTACGAATTACAAACAACTGTACCTGGTTTATTCTCTGCTGGTGAAGCAAACTTCTCTGATCACGGTGCTAACCGTTTAGGAGCTTCTGCTTTAATGCAAGGTTTAGCTGATGGTTACTTTGTATTACCATTTACAATTCAGAATTACTTGGCTGATGATATTCGTACGCCACGTATGACTGGAGACGAAAAAGAGTTTGTTGAGGCAGAAAAAGCTGCTAAAGCTAAATTTGAGAAGTTAATGTCAATTAAAGGATCACGTTCTGTTGATAGCTTACACAAAGAGCTTGGATTAGTAATGTGGGATTTTGTTGGTATGGCTCGTAACAAAAAAGGTTTAGAAGAAGCTATCGAGAAAATCGCAGCTATCAAAAAAGAATTCTGGACTAACGTTAAGATCCCTGGATCAGACAAAGGAATGAACGTTGAGCTTGAAAAAGCATCTCGTTTAGCCGACTTTATTACAACTGGAGACCTTATGGCTCGCGATGCATTAAATCGTGAAGAATCATGTGGTGGTCACTTCCGTGAAGAGTACCAAACAGAAGAAGGTGAAGCAAAACGTCAGGATGACAAATTTACTTACGCCGCTTGTTGGGAATATAAAGGAGAAGACAAAGCACCAGAGTTACATAAAGAAGAACTTAAGTTTGAAGTGGTTAAAGTTGCACAACGTAACTACAAATAATTAAGTTATTAACGTTCATTAGTTAAACAGAGAAAAAATGGAAAATAATATAAGTTTGACTCTAAAAGTATGGCGTCAGAGCGACTCTAAAGCTAAGGGTGGTTTTGAAACTTACAAACTAGAGACAGTATCTACCGACAGTTCATTCCTTGAGATGATGGATATCTTAAATGAGCAATTAGTTGGTGAAGGAAAAGAGCCTGTTGCATTTGATCACGATTGTCGTGAAGGTATTTGTGGTATGTGTTCATTATACATCAACGGACGTCCTCATGGGCCAGATGATGATGTAACAACTTGTCAGTTACACATGCGTAAATTCAAAAATAACGAGACTATTACAATTGAGCCTTGGCGTTCTGCTGGTTTCCCCGTAATTAAGGATCTTATTGTTGATCGTACTGCTTTTGACCAAATTATTGCTGCAGGTGGTTACACTTCAGTAAGTACTGGTGGTGTACCTGATGCAAATGCACTTCCTATTCCAAAGGATGATGCGGATGAGGCTATGGATGCTGCTTCTTGTATTGGTTGTGGTGCTTGTGTTGCCACTTGTAAAAACGGATCAGCAATGTTATTCGTTTCAGCAAAAGTTAGTCACTTAGCATTATTACCACAAGGACAAGTTGAGGCTGCACGTAGAGCTAAAGCCATGGTTGGTAAAATGGATGAGTTAGGTTTTGGTGCTTGTACAAACACTGGAGCTTGTGAGGTAGAATGTCCGAAAGGCGTTTCTATTGCAAACATCGCTCGTTTAAATCGCGAATATTTAAGTGCTAAGTTGAAAGACTAATCACTTTTATTAACATATTTAATCCCCAATTTTCTTCGGAAGATTGGGGATTTCTATTTTTATATTAGTTCAATTAAGCTGAATTCACAATTAATGTTAAATAAAGATTTGTATTTACTTATATTTTTTCTATTTTTCGCTTGATACGCTTATGTAAATGTAATTCATGCCCTATAGAAGACTCCCTAATACAGATCAGGCTAGATTAAGAGCTTTAAAAGCTGCTTTGGATGAAGGAAGTAAATACTATCCTTTCGACTTAGCATATCCCACCAAACTACACCTCGACTTAAAGTCATTTTTACCACAATTCGAACAATCAGTTAATCAATATAACTCTAGTAAAGACCGTCAAGCTCAAATTGGCAAGCAACTGTCAGAATGTTTTAAATCGTCTAAAATATACCTCTCACACTTTATACAAGTTGTAAATTTCAGCATCATCAGAAAAGAATTAAAACCTGAAGTAAGAGAGGAATACGGGATGGATATTGATGATAAAGCCGTACCAGAATTAGGCACAGAAGCCCAACTATTACAATGGGGTGCCAAAGTTATCCCTGCTGAAGAAAAGAGAATGGCACTAGGTGGAAGTAGAATCTACAATCCATCCATTGCAATGGTAAAAATTAAATTTGAAAAATTTAAAGAGTGCTACAATAATCACAAAAACCTTTTATCTACAACTCAGAAGATGTTAGAAAAAGTTAGTGAATTAAGAGCTCAGGCAGATGCAATTATTCTTAACTTATGGAATTCGGTGGAAGAAACATATAATGAATTAGAACCCTCAAAAAAGAGAGAACAATCTGCAAAGTATGGGCTTGTTTACGTATTTAGAAAAGAAGAAAAAGAGCTAAACTAACTCTCTCTTACCTTTTCTACATTTTTCATCATTCGTATAGCAATAACAAATCCCACAAGGCTTACACCTAACCAAACGTAATTGATTGATTCTGTTGCTGCTGATAATGGATCTTCATCTAAGAAATTATTCTGATATAATGCAAACATCAGCAAGGCTAAGAAGTTATTAACAAAATGACAAAATATAGGCAACCATAAACTTTTTCCATACATCACCATATAACCAAATAAAGCACCCAATATCAGGCGTGGGAAAAACCCGAAAAACTGCATATGAATAGCACTAAACAAAAAAGCACTTAACCACACACCAATATGCTTATTTTTAAACATACGCGCAAATAATGGCTGTATACCACCTCTAAACAACAACTCTTCCCCTACTGCAGGAACTATTGCAACCACAAGAATATTAAATATGAAACTTATCCGAGAATCATTAGAAAGAATAAGCTGTGTTAGATCGTTAGCCTGATCTTCTTGAATTCTCAACCACTTTTCTACATCTGCTAAATATTCAGAAAAAGGAATTAGCTGATTTATGTATCCCAAATAACTTACCAATGGCTGAACCAACATCACTAACAAAAAACCTAAAGCAAATAAACTTAACTTAGGCATGTTACCTATTTGATAATACTGCTTAATATTTAAACGATAGTATTTAGCATACAGGATAGGAGGTAAAATAAATAAAGATACACTTTGAGAAAGCTGATAAAATCTCAAATAGTTTATATCGCTCAAAATGATTGAAGGATTATTAAGTATTTCTGTTCCGAAGAAAAATATTCCGATTACAGAACATACAATAGTACAAACAACAAAACATACTAAAACAGTAAACAATAAAAACAGCAGTTGTCTTAAGGCTGAAGTATACATATTCAATAAGGAGTTTATCTAATAAAAAAAAGAGAAGCACATGGCTTCTCTTTATATAATATCTTAATTCAGATTAAAACCTGAGCATATGGCAAAATTAACTATTGTAGCCCCATTTTATGTAAGTAGATCCCCAAGTGAATCCAGCTCCAAATGCTGCCAATACAATATTATCACCTTTCTTCAACTGCTTCTCCCATTCCCATAAACATAAAGGAATTGTTGCAGATGTAGTATTTCCATAACGATGTATATTTATCATTACTTTTTCCTTATCAATACCCATTCTACGTGCAGTAGCATCAATAATTCTAAGGTTAGCCTGATGTGGTACAAGCCACGCAATGTCATCAGCAGTTAAATTATTTCGTTCCGCAATCTCGGCAGAAACATCCGCCATATTTGAAACAGCACGTTTAAAAACAGCTTGACCTTCTTGATAAACAGAGTGCATTTTTGCATCTATCGTCTCGTGAGAAGATGGATTAACAGAACCTCCAGCTTTCATTAATAAATGCTGACGCCCAGAACCATCACTTCGTAGTATAGTATCCATTACCCCAACTTCTTCCTCAGTTGGTTCAACCATAACAGCTGCAGATGCATCTCCAAAAAGAACACATGTGGTTCTATCTGTATAGTCTGTAATTGACGACATCTTTTCAGCGCCCACAACTACAACCTTCTTATGCATTCCTGACTTTACGAATTTATTAGCAACATCTAAGGCATATAAAAAACCAGAACAAGCTGCATTAACATCAAAACTTTGGATATCTTTAATACCTACTTTATCACAAATTATTGGGCCTGTTGCAGGAAAAACATGATCAGGAGTAACCGTTGCACAAATTAATAAATCAACATCCTCTGGAGCAGTATTTGTTTTCTTAAGTAATTCTTTAACAGCCTCAGCGCCCATATCAGAAGCACCTTTACCTTCACCTTTAAGAATTCTGCGCTCCTTAATACCAACACGAGTCATAATCCACTCATCAGAGGTATCAACCATTTTGCTTAATTCTTCATTTGTCAATACATAGTCTGGAAGATATGCACCAACTCCTGTTATAACGGCGTTAATGTTTTTCATTTGATAGTTTTTATTTTTTAATAGTCGTAATCAATAATATAACTAGCATATCCATCAGCATAACTAATGCTAATAAAAACACATGCCCGAATAATAGATAATTCGGCAACTACTATTTTGAGTGTTTAGGCTCTTTAATTGCAAAATCCCTAAACAAATAACCTTTTCGAAGTTAATTTACAAATGCCTTAAAGCAAAATTTGCCTCGCATATGCGAAGCAAATTTATAAAGACTTTTGACAAAAAAAAATTATGCTGTCACTTCTTGTGCTACAGCTAATTTTCCTCTATAAAAACCACACTCACCACATACGGTGTGTAGCTTTTTTGTAGAACCACAGTTAGAACATACTCCTAATCCTGGAATAGCAGCTTTATCGTGAGTTCTTCTTTTATCTCTTCTAGTTTTAGAAATCTTTCTTTTAGGATGTGCCATCTTAAAACGCTTTACTTATTTATTATTCTTTAATTTTCTTAGTGCTTCCCAACGGGGATCTATATCATCTTCGCTAATCGCTTCTTCTTCGTGATGATTTTGCTGATTTAATCTGTCAATCATCTCATCATCACAACTATCATCATCAGTTTCGTTGCTATGCACTGAACGCAAAGGCAAACTAACGACAATAAATTCATATATCAATTGAGCTAAATTAATCTCATGTTCTTCGTGCGGAAGTATTATTATCTCCTCACTAGGTTCATCATAAATAGCACCAAACTTAACATACATGGTACCTTCAAAACTTACCGGAACAGTTAATGCTGCCAAACAATTATCACATATTGAATTCACTTTTCCTTCAATACTAAAATCAAGCTGCAACATTTGCGACTTCTTCAATAAAGTAACTTCTACTTTAAAATCGCCATTTTCAACTACTGAATCATTGATTTCCTTAAAAAAAGAACTATCAACACTGTAGTTAAAAAAATGCCTACCTTCTTTTAACCCTTTGAAAACTAGGTTATATTCATTCAGTTTAGCCATTTAACCCGATATAAAAACTTTGCAAAAGTATAAAAATAAATAGTAGTAGCGAAGAAATACACTCTTATTTTTCATTTATTTTTTTCGTGCATCTATTTGTAATTGTGCAAATAAGCTAACATAGTTGCGAATACATGCTTACAGGATAATTCTAAAGGTGGTTCCTTTTCCTAATTCAGATTCTTTTACAAATATCTTTCCACCATGATATTCTTCAACTATTCTTTTTGTAAGAGTTAAGCCTAAGCCCCACCCTCTCTCTTTACTTGTATAGCCAGGCTCAAATACTGTGGCATGTTTTGATTTATGAATACCCTTACCGTCATCACTAATATCAATAACAATTTGATCTCCTAAATGCTGCGAAGAAATCGAAATTACTCCCTTTCCTAAAGTTGCATCAATGGCATTCTTTATCAAGTTTTCGAGAACCCACTCTAACAATACGGCATTAGCGTTTATTGTTTTGCTTTCTTCAAAATCTAATTTAAACTGAATTTTGGAGGATACTCTATTCTGAAAGTAATCTAGTGTACCCAAAACTAGTTCTTTTAAATCTAGGGACTTCAAAATAGGTTTAGAACCAATTTTTGAGAAGCGATCCGCTACATTCTGCAGACGAGAGATGTCGTTCTTCATCTCTGGCACTATTTTACTATTTTCATCCTTTAGAGCCAACAAATCGGCCCATCCCATAAGGGATGAAATAGGAGTACCTAATTGATGAGCTGTTTCTTTTGACATACCAACCCATACTTGATCTTGCTCTCGCTTGCGAGCACTATTAAATGCAAAATAAGCAGTTAATACAAACACTATTATAATAATTAACTGAACAATTGGAAACCACGTTAATTTAACAAGCAATAAAGATGATCTGTAATACAGGTACTGAACCTCGTCATCTCCCAAATTTATAACAATGCGCTTACCTGTTTTTTTCATCCGCTCTAGCTCAGACTGAAGATATTGTTCTGCTCCTTGTTTAGGTAGCTTTATATTACGATGATGATAAATAATTCCCTTATCGTCAGTTAATAAAACAGGAACAGTATTATTATTTTTCAGAACTTCAAGCATCAAACTAACTGCCTGCTCATCAATATCGGGCTGTACTAACTGCCTTGTAGCTTCCGCCCACAGAGCTACCTTTTGCTCTTCTTCAATTTTTAATTCATCAGTTAATAGTTTAGTATAAATTAAGGAAGCACTCCCAATAATAACAGAGCCAATTAAAATAAAAAGCTTAAACAATCGCTTACGAGAATAATACATGTTTGATTATAAATTAACAAAAGTGAATTTAATTAATTATTGAACGTTCAAACACTTATCTTATTATAATTTATTTAGCACACCACTTTAAAATCATTCTATTAATTTCTTCGCGTTGCGCTGGCTTCACAATAAAATCATCCACACCTACATTAAATGCTTGATCTTTTATCGAAGAATCATTATTTGCAGTCATGGCTATAATAGGGCAAGTTGAATTCAATTTCTTCACTTCTGCTGTAGCTTCGAATCCGTTTAACTCAGGCATTTGCAGATCCATAAATATAATATCATAACTACATTCCGTGAACATTTTAATCACATCATTTCCATTATTAGCTATGTCAATTGTATACCCCAATTTACTAAACAGATTACTTGCTACTTTTTGATTGAAAAGGTTATCCTCTGCTACTAAAATTTTCAAATCATGAGGAACAACCTTACCAACCATACTTGTTGTATCTTTAATACTTGTGAAGTAACGCAATAAGAAACTTTTAAAAATATCAATTTTAACTGGCTTACGCAGATAAATATCAGCTCCTAACCGTTTACCAATATTGGTGTTCATTTTTTGATAATCTGAGCTTTGAAGAACAATCAGATACTGCGTATGAAGGTTATAGTTATAAAGTTCCTGCAAGAAATCAATTCCGTTAAAATCAGGACGTTGGTCTACTATGATTGCATGATACTTTTTAGTATCTCGAAGAGAGACAATCGTTTCTTGGGATGGCGACATAATCTTATATTTTATACCAAGAGCCATCATATTTTTTGTAATAGCTTGTACCTGAAGCAGGTCGTCACTTATTACAAGAACATTAATCTGAGTCCATGCAAATATATATGAGAAATCTAAATTCTTTCTTTTTCTCATGCTCAACAGCGGCAGTGTGAAACAGAAATCTGAGCCTGGATATTCTTCATTCGTTGATATTGAAGATGGACTTACAGCCCATATTTCACCGCCCATCAACTGTACTAAATTTTTCGATATTGAAGTTCCTAAACCTGTCCCTCCAAATTTTCGAGTAGTACTTTCATCTTCTTGAGAAAAAGATTGAAAGATAGTTTGAAGTTTATCTTTATTTATGCCAATACCTGTATCACTAACCGTAAACTTAAGAACAGAATTACCATTTAAAGCTTTTACTTTCTCAACCTTTAATCTCACCTCTCCGTGGGCCGTAAATTTAATAGCGTTTCCTATAATATTTATTAGCACCTGTTTAATTCTTAGAGGATCGCCCAAATAATCTTCTGGAATATCCCCGTCTGATTCCCAGCTTAATTTTAAATTACGCTCTTTTACTTGAACCTCGAAATCGCCTATTATATGCTGAATTTCTTTATTCAGATTCATCGGAATAGCTTCGACCTCAAGCTTTCCTGATTCAATTTTAGAGAAATCGAGTATATCGTTAATTAAGGCCAACAAAGTATCTGCTGATCGCTTTACAATGCCCAACATATCGCGCTCTGCATCCGGTAGGTTATTTGACAGCAGCATTACATCAGTCATCCCTATAATACCATTTAATGGCGTACGTAGTTCATGACTAACATTAGCAATAAAAGTAGTTTTTGCAAGATGCGCCTTCCCACTTGGTTCAACTATTTTCTCAAATGGTGTTGACTCTATAAATACTTCAATAGTATATTGTTCATCCTGCAGAAAGAAAGGAACTGTTTCATTTAAAAGGATCTGCTGATTTCCTTGGCCATTATCAAGAACATACTTACTTGATGTTTTAGTGATATCAATGTGTTGTACTACTTTCTTTTTCTCAAATATTACATGATAGTTTACTGTAGAATTAAGTAATAAATCTTCATCCTCGTAATCAAATAAATTAAGGGCAGCTCTGTTAACTTGTTTAATTCGCTTATTACTATCTAGCATTACCACGCCTACAGGTAAATAATGCAGAACTTTTTGTAAAGCTTCCTCTGATTGATTTAATCGAATTGCATTTACTTTATTTTTACTTACTACACGTAAGAAAAACAAAACGATCAACATAATAATCACAAAAGTAATAAGAGCAATAATTGCAAAATTCATTAAAATTGAATCTGTAATTGGCTTAACTCTCAACGAGAAGGCCATAACCACAGGGTTACCTGATATCTTAATTACCTCAAATGAAGTTAGTACTTTTTCACTAACACCATTATGATTCATTGTGTGAATTATAGCGGTATCACCCATTAATACAGAAGCATATAAATTTTCCTTCTTTTTACTAGCTAAACTTAAACCTTCCTGAGTAGAGAATATTACATTATTATTATGATCTAAGATCCATTCTACTTGATGACCTCTGATACTGAAATTATGAAAAAGATCTTTATAAAACCGCTCCGCATCAATACTAAAACTAACATAACCATAAATATAGCTATCAGCGTACAGTGGCTGTTTGTATTCAATTGTATTATTTTTAATATTTAGATTAACTGTTTCTTTAAAATACTCCTGCCGATACTGCTCACTATATTTAGATACAAATACGCCATTATTCATTTTACTGAGTGTATAACAATGCCCTTTAGTATCACTCACGGTAAGCTCTTTTAGCACATCACCATATCTATTGTATAGCAATTGCGTACGCTCTTGTACAATTGTATTTTCGGCAATCGTATTAAACTCAAATAAAGCATTCAGCTCCTTTTCGTTTAATAAAAGAAGAATATTGGTTTTGGTTTCCTTGAAGAATTTCTGATGATTTTCCTTACAAGTTCGTATTTCTTTGGTAAGTACTTCTTGGTGAATATTTAATTGCCAATTATAGGTATCGTAATAATAATAAATATTAGATGCAATTAAAAAAACTACACTTGCTATTACTATTCCAATGGCTTTATTCATATTATTTTAGATAAACTAGGCGCAATAATTCTTGCAGGTTCATAACTTGTAATGCGTTAATATCTTGTTTAGGTTTTAGCGATATTTCTCCTCGTTCGATTCGAATATACTTAAATAACTTTGATATCTGGTAAGGGCAATTTCACCAACTTCCACTGCATTTTTTACAGCACATCCAGGTTCATGAATATGAGTACAATTACCAAACTGGCAGTACTCCGACACTTTAAAAATCTCAACAAAATAATGATGTAACTCTTCTTTTTCAATATCAATTAAACCATAACCTCTTATACCAGGAGTGTCAATTATGTATCCTCCAAAATGAAGCTCATGCATCTCGGCAAATGTAGTAGTGTGTCTTCCACTTTGATGAACATCTGATATTTCGGCTACTTTCAAATTTAAACCTGGTTGAATCCGATTTACTAAGGTAGATTTGCCAACACCTGAATGGCCTGCAATAACACTAACTTTATCTTTTAATAAATTAGTTACTACACTTAAATCCTCATCCTTTTTAGCTGATATCGCATAGGTTTCGTATCCTATACTTTCATACATTTCTCTGCAGTCATCAACCAATTGAAGATGTGCATCGTCATAACGATCTATCTTGTTGAAAACTATCCTAACAGGTATACGATAAGCTTCTGCTGAAGCCAAAAAACGATCGACAAAAACATTTGTAGTTATAGGATAATTAACGGTTACGAGTAGTACAGCCTGATCAATATTTGCTGCAATAATATGTGTTTGTTTTGATAACTTTGAGGCCTTTCTGATAATATAGTTTTTTCGTTCTTCAATTTCAGCAATAACACCAACGTCGTTAGCCTCATCCCATGAGTAATGCACCACATCACCAACACTAACCGGATTTGTACTTTTGATATCTTTCATACGAAATTTACCTTTAATGGTACAATTTACCATTTCACCTTCGGTAGTTTTAACAATGTACCGGCTCCCTGTTGACTTAAAAACTATCCCTTTTTTCAATTTGATATTGTTGATTTTGTAATGATAAGAATATAATCCGACTAGTGCATCTTACAACGCTAAAAATATATTTTGCAAAATATCAGCGTCATATTTATTACAAACACTTCACAAAGATAATAATCATGTGCTAATACTAAATTAATTAAGCATTGATAATACGTAATAAATGTACTAATTTATGGAAGAATATTTTTTTTGGATAAAAGTCATTTCTATCTGTAACTATTTTAAGTATTAAAGCGTCACATTCTAAAATACTCTAATCTTGACTTAAAATACACTTGATTTGATTATTTCTACTTATACCATAACAACTTAAATCTATATAATTGTGAGTAATAGTATAATAAAAGTAAATTCTCTTCATAAATCTTACACAACGGGTGCTAATTCCTTACACGTATTAAAAGGTATTGATGTGGATATACTTGAAGGAGAAATGGTTTCAATAATGGGATCTTCTGGTTCAGGTAAATCTACGATGCTTAATATTTTAGGTATTCTGGATAATTACGACCAAGGTGAATATTACCTTAATAATATTTTAATTCAGAAAATGAATGAAAGAAAAGCAGCCGCTTTCCGAAACAAATATTTAGGTTTTATTTTCCAATCCTTCAATCTTATTTCTTTTAAAAATGCCATGGAAAACGTAGCACTACCACTGTATTATCAAGGCGTAAGCAGAAAAAAAAGAAATGAAATTGCATTAGACTATTTAGACAGGTTAGGACTTAGAGATTGGGCTGAACATTTACCTAACGAATTATCGGGAGGGCAAAAGCAAAGAGTCGCAATTGCT
Organism: Saccharicrinis aurantiacus; assembly: GCF_947489045.1. NCBI lineage: Bacteria > Pseudomonadati > Bacteroidota > Bacteroidia > Marinilabiliales > Marinilabiliaceae > Saccharicrinis > Saccharicrinis aurantiacus. Next base: position 130,324 of record NZ_CANLCN010000005.1, on the reverse strand, counting down.
AGATCACTAATCTCGAAGCCTAAGGTAATATTAGCCGATGAGCCTACTGGAGCTCTTGATACACAAACCTCTTATGAGGTTATGGAGATTTTAAAAGAAGTAAATGACTCGGGTATAACAGTAATTATTGTTACACACGAAAATGATATTGCTGAGAAAACAGGGAGAATTATTAGACTAAAAGATGGATTAATAGAATCCAATACCTCCAATATTATTCAACCTGTAATCAACTCAGTAAATTAAAAGTGTTATGATTGACTATATTCAGGAGATTCTATCTACTTTAAAGCAAAATAAACTTAGGGCAATAATGACAGGCTTTAGTGTTGCTTGGGGAATTTTTATGCTCATATTATTATTGGGTTCTGGTAAGGGGCTACAAAATGGTATGGAAAATAATTTCAGAGGAACTTCAAAAAATGCACTATGGATTTGGAGCCGAAGAACACAAGTAGCTCACGACGGACTAAAAGCCGGTAGACGAATTCAGTTCACTGATCAAGATGTTGAAGCTTTAAAACTCCACTTTGATAAAAATATTGATAATATTTCTGGTAGATTTTATTTAAATGGAGAAGCTAGAATTACTTACAATAATGAATTTGGCACTTTCAATACTGAAGGTGTAATGCCCGAATTTAAAGAAATTCAAATTGTGGATCTTAAAGAAGGCAGGTATATAAATAGTATTGATATTGAAGAGTATAGAAAAGTTATTATTATATCTATACCTATTAAAAATGCTCTTTTTAAAGATGAAGATCCTATTGGTAAATATATTCGCGTAAATAACGTGCCTTTTTTAGTAGTGGGTACCTTTACAGACCCCCAGGATAAAGAAAGAAAAAGGGCCTACCTCCCACTCACCACAGCACAAAGAGTATTTAACGGCAGTAATAAGCTTGGTGAAATGGCCATTGCTACCAATGCAACTACTGTAGAAGAAAATAAGCGCATAGAAGAAGAGGTTAGGTTACTATTAGGCAAACGCCACAGGGTGGCACCGGAAGATAAACAAGCCTTAGGTATTTGGAACACACTTGAACACTTTAAACAATCTCAAGGCATTTTTGCTGGCATAAGGATGTTTGTTTGGATAATTGGTATTATGACCATTATAGCAGGTATTGTGGGAGTAAGCAACATTATGATTATAATGGTTAAAGAACGCACCAAAGAAATTGGCATTAGAAAAGCCATAGGAGCTACACCATTCTCTATTATTCGCTTGGTACTTTCTGAATCTGTTTTTATTACGGCCCTTTCAGGATTCTTCGGTTTAGTGGCTGGAATGGGAATCTTGTCATTGGTATCAACTGCACTTCTACAAGCTGGTAGCGATGTCGAAAGAACTTTTTGGAATCCATCAGCTAGCCTTGGAGTCGCTTTATGGGCATTACTTATACTCATTACTGCTGGATTAATTGCAGGATACATCCCTGCAAAGAGAGCAGCTTCCATTAGACCAATTGAGGCTTTACATGTTGATTAACTTAAACTAAAATTATCCTAATGTTTGACAGAGATAGGTGGCAAGAAATAATAAATGCCATAAAAACTAATAAGCTAAGAAGTGCCCTTACCGCTTTTGGTGTATTCTGGGCAATATTTATGCTCATTGTAATGACAGGTTCTGGCAATGGTTTAAAAAATGGCATCACCGAAGGTTTTAAAGACTTTGCCACCAACAGTGGCTTTATGTGGGCTAACACTACTACAAAAGCACATGAAGGTTATAATCGAGGCCGTAATTGGCAAATCAACAACAAAGACATTGAAGAAATTAAGGATCAAGTTGCCGGAATTGATGTAATCTCACCAAGATTAAATGGTTGGAATTTGAGAAATGGTGAAAATATTGTCAGAGGAGAACGATCTGCTGCATTTAATGTAATGGGCGATTATCCATCATACCGTAAAATAGACCCTTGCACTATGGTTTGGGGACGTTATATAAATGATGAAGATATACTTCACAAACGAAAAGTATGCATCATTGGAGAAAAAGTTTACGAGATAATGTTTGATGAAGATGAAGATCCGGTAGGAACTTACATCAGAGTTAATGGAGTTTACTTTATGGTTGTTGGCGTGTTTAAATCGAACAACCCGAATATTAACATCGGCAGTAACAAAAAGGAAACCGTTTATCTTCCTTTTACATCAATGCAGCAAACTTTCAACTATGGAGATCAAGTTCACTTTTTTGGTATTACTGCCCAAAAAGGAACTAAGATTAGTAAGGTAATCGACTCAATTAAACCTATTTTACAAAAAAATCATAAAATAGCTCCAAAAGATGATGAAGCCATTGGGCAGGTCGATCTTGAAAATGAAATAAAAGGTATGTTCTACATGTTCTTAGGTATCGATATTTTAATATGGGTAGTTGGTATTGGCACTTTGATAGCTGGCGCAATTGGGATTAGCAACATTATGCTTATTGTAATTAAAGAAAGAACTAAGGAAATTGGTATTCAGAGAGCGATTGGTGCAAGACCAAAAATTATTATAGGACAAATTTTAATGGAATCAGTATTTCTAACAACAATTGCTGGCTTCCTAGGCCTCGCATTCGGAACTATTGTTCTTTACCTTGTAGATATGGCAGTAGACACATCAATAGCTAATGCTGGACCTGATGACCAAACATTTTTTATGAATCCTGAAATTGGCTTACCCATTGCAATATCAGCATTACTAATGTTGATTACTGTTGGTTTTATAGCCGGACTAGTTCCTGCTTTAAATGCTGTGAAGATAAAACCAATTGATGCATTACGACACGAATAAAAACAAATAAACAAAACAATAACCTTCAATACATTACAAACAACTCTAGGTATTGAACTAATAATAGTGAAAATGAAAAAAGCTTTTAAAATTTTAGGTGGTCTATTAATATTAGCCATTTTGGGATGGGTAGTGTATTACTTATATAACCAAACTAAAAAAGATCCAATAGTCTACGAAACTGAAGCAGCTGGATTGGATAATGTTATTATGAAAACTGTTGCTACAGGCTCCGTTGTTCCAAGACAAGAAATTGAAATTAAACCACAGGAGTCTGGAATTATTACTGATATATATGTTGAACCAGGTGATGAAGTTAAGAAAGGCGACTTAATAGCCAAAATACAAATCATCCCAGAAATGGTTCAAGTTAACAACGCTGAAACACAACTTAAAAAAGCGAAGATTAATTATAAGAATGCTGAAGTTGAATACAAGCGCAAAACTGAATTATATAACAACGGAGTTATTGCCCAATCTGAATTTCTAGATGAGCAAACACGATATGAAAATGCCAAAGAAGATGTTGAGGCTGCTGACAACAACCTTCAGTTAATTAAAATGGGTGTTACCAAAAAAATGGGTAATCAAACAAACACCATTATCAAAGCTACAATTGAAGGAATGGTATTAGATGTACCTGTAAAAGTAGGGAATTCGGTTATAAAAAGTAATACGTTTAACGATGGAACAACAGTAGCTTTTTTAGCCGACATGAACGAAATGGTTTTTGAAGGCAAAGTGGATGAAACTGAGGTTGGTAAAATCGAAGAAGGAATGGACCTTTTGCTCTCTATTGGCGCCATTGATAAAGAAAAATATCATGCCAATTTAGAGTTTATCGCCCCTAAAGGCGTTGAAGAAAATGGAGCTATTCAGTTTGAGATTAAAGCTGCAGTTAGTTTAAAAGAAGGCCAGTTTATTCGAGCCGGATACAGTGCTACTGCCGATATTGTTCTTGACAAAAGAGATAGTGTACTTGTGCTAAAAGAGAAACTTATCACATTTAGTAATGATTCTGCCTTTGTGGATGTTAAAACAGGAGAACAAGTATTTGAAAAGAAATTCATTGAAACAGGTCTGTCTGACGGGATTAAAATAGAAATTCTTTCAGGTATCAACGAGGGTGATGAAATTAAGATCCCCAAAAGCTAATCACTAACCTAAATACATAATCTAGTATAAAGATATTTTCGCCATGAATAAAATGAAAATACTCATTTCAATTATAATTACATTTACACTTTTTGGTTATTGCCCTGCTCAAGATAGTTTAGCAATTAATTCAAACACATGGAGCTTACAACGCTGCATTGAGCATTCATTTGAAAATAACCTTACGGTGAAACGTCAAATGCTCAATGTTGATGTTCAGAAAAATGAACTGAAGCAGAACAAACTCAACAGACTTCCTGATTTAAACGCAAGATTGAGTGGTGGCTACAACTTTGGCCTTACCTGGATTCAGCAAGAAGGACAAAACATTGATGCTAATAACAGCTATGTGAGTCCTAGTTTAAGTAGTAACATCCCAATTTATCAGGGATTAGCCATCAATAACAGCATTAAAAAAAGTGAATATGACTTATTGAGCGCCACAGAGACAACTAATAAAATTAAGAATGATATCTCTCTACAAATAACAGCTCAGTTTCTACAGATAATTTTAAATAAGGAATTATTAAACGTAGCTGAAAAGCAATATGAAACAACTGAACTACAAGTTGAAAGAACAAACAACCTCGTAAAAGCAGGAAGTGTTGCAAAAGGTAACTTACTTGAAATTAAATCACAGGCGGCTAAAGAAGCGCTTGTTGTAACACAACAAAAGAACGAGCTTACCATATCATTACTTACATTAGCTCAATTATTAGACATTGAGCGACCTATTAATTTTGACATAACAACTCCTGATATGCCTGAAATGGCAACTGAGTTTGCTGAACAACTGCCAAATATTATTTACGACAGGGCTGTAGAAAATATGCCTGAAATTAAAAGTGCAGAATACTCCGTAACAAGTACCGAGTATGATTTAAAAATTACAAAGGGAGCACTACAACCGACACTTGGTGTTGGCATGGGAATGGACTCTCGCGCGTCTTGGCTTCTTGACGATCCTAATAATGTAAATCGCGACTTTCTTGATCAATTAGAGAGTTCGAGAAATATATACATTGGTGCGCAACTTAACATTCCCATATTTGGTCGTTTACAAACAAGAACAAATATTTCTAACGCTGAAATTAGAGTAATGGATGCTAAATATCAATTGCAAATACAAAAACTCACTCTAATTAAGGAAATACAACAAGCTTATGTGGATGCTCTTGCATCGTACAATAAATATTTATCGAGTTTAGAAGCTGTTGAATCATTTAAAGAATCGTTTAAATATACAGAACAAAGGTTTAATGTAGGAATGGTAAACTCGGTAGATTACAATGTTGCAAAAACAGACTATACTCGAGCCCAATCTAATTTATTGCAATCTAAATACGAATACGTATTACGAACAAAAATCTTAGATTTTTATAATGGTATCCCGATAGAACTATAATTGAAATTAATTGGCTTGGCAGAATTAAATCCTGCCAAGCTAAATAACACCAAGCTTAACAACCTCATTGGGTAAAATTCCTTTTACCTTTTTAAACATCTCTGTAAATTTAGACATATTAGTATATCCCAACTCAAATCCAACTTGGGTGATATTTAAATTCCCTGTTTTTAATAGTCGATATGCCTCATCCATTTTAGCATGAGTGTAAAACTGATATATAGAACAATCAAAAAGTGTTTTAAAGTCACGCTTTAATTTTGACACACTAACACCAAACTCCTCTGATAATCCTTGTATTGTTATCTTTTGATTAAAGCTAGATAATAACTTTTCTTTTATTAAAAGAAGCTTTGAATAATCTTCTTTATGCAGTCCTTTAAGCCCACCTTCAATTAAATGTTGCTCTGCATTCATGATAAATACACAAAAAGCCTCAATGGCTCTTGCCTTGATAAATGCAACACGCCCATAGTCGTGTTCATTAAAGTAAAAAATATCATCTGTTAATCGTTCAACCTGCGTAGAAAGTGGCATGTGATATGCAACAGGATCTTGCGTTCCAAATAAAGATTTATATAAATGATCAGCCTCAGGTAATAAATTTAAAAAAGCACCCTTCGTTAGCTTATAAGTAATTGTTTTTACTTTCATATTTGCAGGAAACTCTGTTACAAAAGGAAATAAACCATTATGCACATAAGCACCTAAAAGGGTATCTGCTTCAATTAACTGCCTTCTATCCAAATCTGTATGAGGAACCTGCCCTTTCTTAAAAAAGCTAATATGAATATAGTCTGGTTCACCATCAGCAATTCTTTCAATTACAACATGTTTATTATGCCCAGCATCAGTCAAAAGCAACTCCATACCATCAATAACTTTGACACTTTGAAGCATTATACTACTATCATTGTTCTCAAGTTTATATGAATCAGCACTAAACTCACCACCTAAAACATCATGCAGTGCTTTAATGTAATTTACACCCGGCCCTTCTTGCACCTTAATATGTAACTCCTTATCACTCATATTGTAATATTTTATAATCAACCTTCAATTGTTATATGCCAATAATTATGCCAATTGAGCTAATAGGATTAGTAGATGAGCCTTTTGGATTAGATCAACACTACTAGTACGCCCTATATTTGTATTGTTAAAATTAATACACAATTAAAATTAATAAGATGAAAGCTTTAAAAACATTATTTGCAGCAAGTTTACTATTAGGATTAGGTTTTACATCATGTAACAAAGATGATGATTCTGTTAGCCCAGATGCTCCAGTGCATTTACCAGCAGAAAGTCCAGAAAACCCAATTGGTGTGGTACCAGAACCAATGAACTAATTGATAGTAGTTACTAGCAATAAAAAAGTCCTGAAGAATTAATTTCTTCAGGACTTTTTTGTTTAAAGTTGTTTCAACTTTCTTTGATTTATTATTGCAAATATAACAATTACAAAAACGGTTATTACCATATAATATATGGCACTTGGTATAGGCACCGGATCTCCTTTTGCATAGGAGTGCATTCCTGCCAAGTAATAATTTACACCTAAATAAGTCATAACTACCGAAAAGAAACCTATAACTGCAGCAACATTATACCACAATAAATTCTTTACGCCTGGTATCATCCGCATATGCAATACAAATGCATAAATAAGTATTGTAACCATTGACCATGTTTCTTTAGGGTCCCAACCCCAATATCTTCCCCACGATTCATTTGCCCAAACACCTCCTAGGAAAGCTCCGATAGTTAAAGTATATAAGCCAATGGTTAATCCTAGCTCACTTACATAACTTAATTCTTTTATGGCTATTTTCACTTTATCATCACCTTTGGCCTTCTGTAATCCCATTAACAATAGGGCAACTAATGACATTAATGATGCTAAACTTAGAAACCCGTAACTACCCACAATTATTGCCACATGAATCGTTAACCAATACGATTTTAGCACAGGAACAAGATTCGTAATCTCAGGATTCATCCAACTTAGGTGAGCCACAAAAAGAACGATACCCGAAAAGAAACTCCCTACGGATAAAACCATCGGACTTTGCTTTGTAAAAACAATACCTGCCAATAAAACGGACCAACCTATATATAACATTGATTCATATCCATTACTCCATGGTGCATGGCCTGAGATATACCACCTCATGGCTAAGCCTGCTGTGTAAACAATAAAGCAAATCAATATTAAATACATCCCTGTAATATTTATTGCTTTGGGAGTATTCTTTGGTAAGAATAAAAACACAAGTTGCAGTAATAAAAGAATGATTCCGATTACAAAGATAAAAGGGGCTAACATCAAGAATATATTACTCTTATTATAGAATATCTCAAGATGTTTCATTCTATCTGAAGATAAAATGGAGCTAGCTTTATTAGATTGATAAGTAGCCAATGCACTAATAAGCTTATCTGCTTCTTCGGTATCTTTATTTTTTAAGGCATTGATGTAGTAATAATATACTTTAATGGCAGAAGCTTTCTCTCCAAGTGATTCTTCACTAGCGGTGGTTAATGGTGTGATCCAAGGAATACCAACATCTTCTCCGTCCGGAAAAATTCTTAATAAAGTTCCGGATTGAGCCAAATAGAATACATTAACTTGTTCATCAATTTTAATTAACTCATTCTGAAGTTTATTTCTGTAAGCTGGCCTCGTTCTATAAGCTTCATTAATCATATCACTTAACTTATAAGTCCCTGATTCATCAAAAAACTGTGCAAACGAAGCTTTTTTACCCTCATTACCAACTATATCTCTTACTGGATCTTCTTTTACAGTAATTAAAGGAATATGGGCCCATTTCTCAGGTACAATCAACATACTCAATGCCACCTGATCGGCACTATAACCTTTATAACTATTATGCTTTACTAACTTCCTGAGGATCTCTCCCGACATTGTATTCATCGGCTTTATTCGTCCTCCATTATCTTGAACCCAAAGTTCTCCAAATTTTTGCGCTTGCTCTTTATCAACAACAATAACATCCTTAATATCCTGCGCTACAAGATTACCTCCTATTAAGAATATGCCTATAATCATTAAAGATTTCTTTTCTTTACTGAGCTCTGTAATTTGTTTCAATAAAAATTGAAATCTACTTTTTGAAGAGAATAATGACAAAATCATAAATAAAGCTAAGAGTGCATAGCCAATGTAAGTAACAGTTGTTCCCCATAAATCGTTATTTACAGATAATACAGTTCCCTTTTCATCCGTATCATAGGAAGATTGATAAAAGCGATAACCTCTATAGTTTAGAATATTGTTCATGAAGATTCTAAAATCCTTTGTCACATTCTTCTCATTATCTATTAAAGTAACTTCGCTAGCAAAAGAAGAAGGACTATCTGAACCTGGATAGCGTTCGAGCTGAAACTCATTTAGTTTTATAGTAAACGGTGTTTCTAATAATTTAGCTCCATACCTCACTTTTACATTTACGCCATTTATTGTTTTTGAAGAATACTCTCCTATTTCATCCTTACTACCTGTCAGATAAATTCTATCCGTTCTATTATCAACAGTTATATCTAAGGCTACTGCCTGAAGAGGGGCATTTTTATTTTGAGATGGAACTGCTTTAAACGAGGCTTTCTCAAAAAAACCAGTTTGGATGATAAACAAATCTTCAAAACCTAACAACACACTTTGATAGAATACCTGTTGCTTATCCATATCAATATCTGTTCGTTCTTTAGTAGCCATATTGGTACTAAACACAGAATGTGGAGAAGAAAAATATAATACATCATCCTCTATATAGATATTAAAATCACTTTCACCATCATACTCAAATCCTATAGTATAACCACCAACAATAGTACCCTCTCCTTTAGTAAGATTAAGATTATTTCTACCATTACCTGTCGATACAACTAACGAAATCATTGGTACTCCGTTTTCATCCTCAACGGGCACTAACTCAGCATTCGGAATATAATCAACACTCTTAATACTAACTTTATGACCATCTACCTTAAGGCTTTCGCTAAAATGATCTTTACTTTTTAAGGACATAAATACATGACCCTCGAATTCTTCAGTCTCAGATCCTGAAGTAACTTCTCCGTTTATAAATGTATCTGATGAAAGGAAAATATTACTTGTTTGTCCTTCTCGGATGTGCATCATACCCTCAAAACCAATAAATCGGGTTAAAGCAGCACCTACAACAATTAATACAAACGAAAAGTGAAAAAGAACAATTGCTAATTTCTCTTTTTTCCAAAGGTGGGGTTTTAATAAATTCAGGAACATGTTTATTCCTAAAAGCAGAAAAATTCCTTCAAACCACCAAGCATTATAATAAAGGGCCTTGGCAGCATTGGTACCAAAATCATTTTCTACAAACGTAGCAATACCCATAGAGGCAGCAAGTAATAACAACAGAGTACCCATTAGTATGGGAGAAGAAAGTAATGCTAATATTCTTTTCATTATAGTGAATTATTATATTTTGGTACGAAAATAAAAACAGCAACAAGCAGAGTTAGTTCTGAAATACTGCGAGTTTTAGACAATTACTTTGCTACTGCGCGTTTAATATAAATGAAATATTTTAATAACGCTGTCTGAAATATTATTCAAACCAATAAAATATCCTACTAGGATGCCATTTTTATTGTAATGTATATGCAAAAAATTAGGCTATAACCATAGCTTATAGTACTTTTGTCGGCTCAAATTTAGCATTTATACTAGCTAAATAATAAGCGGATAACTCTATCAATAAATAACATTAACATGAAAAAGGCAGTAACACTATTGCTACTTATAAATGCAGTTTTAGTTCAAGCACAAGAAAAGAAAGTTAAAGTAACACCATACGGTTTTGTGGCTTTAGATATTATGGCTGATACCAGAGAAAGCGTTACATCTCGATCGGGCCATGTATACTTGTATCCTAAAAGACCTGTATACGATATTAATGGAAATGACATAAATGCCAATGGCAATTTAGATTTTAAAGCAGCTATTAGTAGGTTTGGAGTTAAAATTGCCGGTCCTGATGCTTTTGGTGCAAAAACATCAGGTGTTTTTGAAGTAGATTTTGCCGGCAAAGGAAGTACTGACTTTTCGGTAAGACTTAGGCATGCTTTTGTAAAGCTTGATTGGGATAACCAAAACCTAATACTAGGTAAGTATTGGCATCCTTTTTTCATTCCTGAGAATTTCCCTCAAACGGTTAACTTCGTGGTAGGAGCTCCTATTCACCCCTTATCAAGGGCTTCTCAAGTTAGGTTTACTCAAAGTATTGCAGAGCATACCTCAGTTGCCTTCGTTATGCTAATGCATGGTGATTTTAGTAGTGTTGGACCTGCTGATCAACCACAAATGACTAATATCCCTGAAACAATAGTTCAACTCAAACACAAAACAAATAATTTATTGCTTGCTGCTACTGCAGGAGTAAAACCACAACTACCCTATTCTCCTACGCTTGACTCAGAAGGTTACGTACATGAAAGCGACGTAGTTTATTGTCCTGAATTTAACGTGTCTGCTAAATATATTTTTGATAAAATAACCGTTAAGGCAGAAGCCATTTACGGAGGTAGCATGACTCACTTAACTATGATTGGTGGTCTTGCTCAAAAAGCAAAGGACGGAGTTGCGATAGAAGGTGAGTATACTCCAATTATGACCTCAGCCTACTGGGGCGATGTTTCAACCAACGGGAAAGTTGTAAAATTTGGAGTTTTTGGAGGTGTAACAAATAACCTAGGTACAACCACTGAGTCGGTTAAGGCTGATGGATATACGCGTGCTGCAGATATGGGCTATACCTATATGGTGGCGCCTCGTGTGGTTTGGTATTCTGGTAAAATGCAAGTTGGCTTAGAGTGGCTTTACAGTGTTGCTGCGTACAATAATGATATTGCATCGGACTACGATAAATACTCAAGACCAACTAATTTATCAGATGTGCATAACAACAGAATTACTTTAGGTATGCGCTACCATTTTTAACAAAAAATGGTTTAGCACCTCAAACCTATTCCTTTTACTAATTTTTAAGTTTTATCATTTATAAATAATAGCTACATGTTTTCAAAAGACGAAGAGAAAGAATTAAAGCTTGAGTTTTGGAAGAAACTAGGAAATAGAACTCGTAGGCTACCTGGTCAGCGTGGCCGAGTTAAAGTTTGGGTAGGTGAAAAAACAGGGGTAAAAGGAGTAGACCTACGTTTTGAAGTAGGAAGAAAGCTAATAATAGTTGCCCTAGAAATAAATCATAAAAACGAGCAAAAGAGACTTAACTTATACGAAAAATTAGAAGCAACAAAACGTATTTTTGAAAATGCGTTTGGAGAACCTCTAATCTGGGATTTTGCTTGTGAGAAAAAGTATGGAGAAGAAGTTTGCCGTGTTTACGTTCAAATGGAGGGAGATTATTTAGTATCTGAACAGTGGCCTCAGATATTCCCTTTTATGATAGAGAAGATGGTGAAGATGGAAAAAGCATTTGCCGAGGTTCAAGACTTTTTAAAGTATGATGAGCTAGGTCAATAATTACTTAACCTACTAATAAACCTTCCTTTTTCATCTCCGTATCCTTATTGGCATCAACACAGTTAAAACTATCGTTAAAAGCACTGTATTCATTTAAGAATAATTTGTAGAAATCAATTTGCTCAAAGTAACTCAGTTTTATTTTTGTTGGACTTGACAAATAGGTTCGCACCCAAAAATCAACTGGTTTCTTCATGTTAATGATTTGATTACCCTTAATCTTATAAAAGTAATCCAGAACATTCTCATCGTAATATTTATGGTTTGTAATTTGATGTATACTTTTTAATACTTCTTGGCGAGTAAATTCTCCTTCTGAGAAAATTTCATTATCAATAAATGGCCTAGCCTTTTTCTCCGATATTAACTTAATTATTGGATTGTAGAAAAATGCAATAGCACCTATTAGTCCTATGATTAAAGCAATTATAATATATGGCATTTGTGCATACAAGTTAAAGTAGTGTTGTTATTGTATACTACGTAATACTGCATTTTAACACAAATGGTTATGTAAATTTTAAGAAAAAGTTAAAAAAAATAATTTTTCATTTTTAACCCCTTGCTAATATTCTACTTACCGTTATTGTAATAGTCTCTCTCAGATCTTTTATTGAAGTACAAAAGTGTTTCTGCTTTAAATGAACAGCCAAATACTCCTGCTCCGTTTGACCAATTGTAGGAATGATGATCGCCTTCTTATCCAATGCATTTAAATCCATAATACTTGAGTAACCCGATCTACAAATAATCAATTTAGCATTTAATAAATGAGTTTTAAGCACTCCTGTTTCTAGGTGGGGAACAATCTCGATATTAGTTCCTACAGTTATGTTATCACAATTCACACTAGGCCTTCCCTCAACAACTAAACAAGTTAGTACACCTTGCGACAATGCACTGACAATCTCATTCTGCAAATAAGTTCGTTGAGGCTCCGGGCCCGATAAAACAACTACGCAATCATATGACCTAGTAACTACACTTCCTTTAGTTTCGGTAAACCGACTGAGGGGTCTGATAAACTTCGTATTAGAAGATAGAGGGTACTTATGACTCAAATCTCCCGACAAATTATCTACAGTGTCAGTATCTGGCACCCAACATTCATCAAATTTTGATATTGCCTTTTTTATAAGTAGATGAACGATGCCTTCAAATGTTTTAAATGGCCGTGGCAACTTTAGCATTAACTGATGCGTAACAAATATTGATTTTATACTGCTATTCCACAAACCATATCTATTGTCTGAAATTATTACATCAATATTTAACTCTTTAATTAAAGATTTTAAAAATGCATGCTCCTTAATACTATTCATTATAACTGAAGTGGCTATAATCAAAAGAGTTCGAACATTGAAACCTTTTCTTAAATTTAATTGTAGGTCAGGAATATTTACCCAAGCCAATTTGGGAAACTCTCGTCTTAAAATTTGGAGTGCTTCACCATCTCCACCAATAATAACTTTATTATTATCTTTTAAAAGTCGATGAATTATTGGTATCAACCGAGTGGCATGACCCAACCCCCAATTTAGAGGACAAACTAAATATGTGCCTTGAACCGCCAAATTAACCCGACACCTGTGTTTGAATGCCCAAAAGATTTACGCGCTCAGCAATTGTATCCATTTCATCCTTCCCTACTTTTATTAGTCCTTTAGCGGGAGTATCCCTATCAATGGAATATAACATTACACTTTTAGGCTTTATTTTAGAAAGTAGCTTAAGCCAGGCATCAACGTTTTCTTCTGTTGTGTTATCCACATCAACTCCATTAAATTCGCCTTTCACAAACATGGTTTGGATAATTAAATTCCCTCTAAAACTAACCATTTGATCAACTACCTTTTCTAATGAAAAAGTTTTATTGGGTTGATCTAATATTTTAATAACCTCAATTAACCCACCATCTAACTTAAGTATATTATCTTCAATTTTTGATAGTGCAGCTACAACTGCTGGTTTGTGCAGAACCGTAGCATTAGAAAGAACCGCAACTCGTGCCTCTTTGCAAAATTCATCGCGCAAAGCGATAGTATCATCTATAATCTCGGCAAACTCTGGATGAATAGTAGGCTCTCCATTACCTGCAAAAGTAATTACATCAGGCTTCTCGCCTTTTGATAACATAAATTCTAATTTTGATTTTAGAGCTGTAGCTACCTCTTTTCTACTTGGCAGTTTTGTTTTTAACGAATGATCTTTGGGGTTAAAACCGCACTCGCAATAAATACAATCAAATGTACACACCTTTTTATCTGTAGGTAATAAATTTACTCCTAAGGAGATTCCAAGCCTTCGACTTTTGATTGGACCAAAAATAATTTCACTAAACAAAAAAGTACCCATTCTAAATTAATTTACTAGATGCAGAAAGCGCAAATTTAGTTATTTTAAGCGAACAAGGATATATAATGGTTTTTGCTATCTTTGAAAAATTGTAAACACATGTGATTTTCAAGAATGTTATTTGAGCAAGTAGTAGGGCAACACAATATAAAACAAAGCTTAGTGCGGATGGTAAAAGAAAACAGAGTGAGTCACTCTTTATTGTTTTCTGGTGCCGAAGGAAATGGGAAGTTAGCCATAGCTCTTGCATTTGCTCAATATATCAATTGTCTAAACCCAAAAGAAAACGACTCCTGCGGTACTTGTAGCTCGTGCATAAAATACACAAAGTATGTGCATCCCGATTTACATTTTGTTTTTCCTGTTATTAAAAGCAATAGCGATAAAAATCCTGTAAGTTCAGGATACTTAACTCAATGGAGAGAGCTACTTAACGAAACTCCTTATTTTGCGTTGGGTACTTGGCTAAATAAAATAAGAAAAGAAGGCGAAAATAAACAAGGAGCCATATTTGCATCTGAAAGCACTGAAATAATAAAAAAGTTAAGCCTTAAAACTTTTGAAGGAAAGTATAAGGTGATGATTATTTGGATGCCTGAAAAAATGAATGAGGCTACTTCAAATAAGCTATTGAAAATATTAGAGGAACCATTGGGCAATACTGTTTTTATAATGGTATCTAACCAGCCCGATCAAATGATTTCAACAATCCTTTCGCGCACCCAACAATTAAAAATACCACGCTTATCAGACGAAGAGGTGGAAGGCTTCTTAACTTCAAACAAAGGCTTACCTTCAGCTGAAGCTAAGGGAATTACCAAAGTTGCTAATGGCAGTATTATTGATGCCATGGAGCAAATTAAAATGAGTGAGGATAACCAGTTGTTCCTTGACTTATTTATACGAGTTATGCGATTAAGTTATGCGCGTAAAGTTGGCGAGCTTATGAAATGGGTTGAGGAAGTGAGTCGCTTACCTCGAGAATTACAACGAAATTTCTTAAATTACGCAATTGCCCTTATCCGAGAAAATTACATAATGAACTTTAAGCGTCAAGAAATTGTTTACCTCACCCCTGAACAAATGGCTTTCTCGCAAAAGTTCTCTCCATTTATTAACGATGTAAATGCTATGATAATTGCTGAAGATTTTTCTTTAGCAGATTCGCACATCGGGCAAAATGGAAATAGTAAAATTGTATTGTTTGATTTAGGTCTAAAACTAATCATCTCAATAAAAGCAGGGGTTGAAGTATAGAGCACGTAAAAGTAACATGCAAATGTTACTAATTAATATATATTCAGGCGAAAGCCTTTAAAAACATTAGTAATGGAAGAAGTACAATCTAAGTGTAGTACTTGTAGCAGTAGGAGTGAAAAACTAAATGTCTTCGATTGGTTGGCAGATATACCAGAAGGCTGCAATGTTTCAGATATAGTAGAAGTTCAGTTTAAAAATACACGTAAAAGTTATTTTAAAAACAGCAATGGTTTGCGCCTTAAAAAAGGTGATGTAGTTGCGGTTGAAGCCTCTCCAGGGCACGATATTGGTAAAGTATCATGTACGGGTGAGATAGCTGTTCTTCAGATGAAAAAAAATAAATTATCGCTTCATAGTTACGAGTTCAAACGATTATATCGTCATGCTAAACCTGTTGATGTTGAAAAATGGGAAGAGGCAAAAGGATTAGAGCATGAAACAATGATTGAAAGTAGAAAAATTGCTCTTGATCTCAACTTAAATATGAAAATTGGTGACGTAGAATACCAAGGAGATAGAACTAAAGCTATTTTCTACTACATTGCTGATGAACGTGTTGATTTTCGTCAACTAATTAAAGTACTTGCAGATAGATTCAAGGTAAGAATTGAGATGCGTCAAATTGGAGCCCGTCAAGAGGCTGGCCGCATTGGAGGTATTGGCCCATGTGGTCGCGAATTATGTTGCTCGTCTTGGATTACCAATTTTGTATCTGTTACAACAAATGCTGCTCGCTATCAAGAGATATCTTTAAACCCTCAAAAACTCGCAGGGCAATGTGGCAAACTTAAATGTTGCTTAAACTTTGAGTTAGATGCATATATTGATGCTCAAAAAGATTTCCCTCGTATTAACATTCCGTTAGAAACTGTTGATGGAACTTATTACCATTTTAAAACAGACATTTTCAAGGGAGTTATGTGGTATTCTTCAGATAGGATGGTACCAGCTAACCTCGTTGAAATGCCGGTAAGTCGTATTAAAGAAGTAATCCGATTAAATAAACGCGGTAAAAAAGTTGATCAGTTAGTTGACGAGCGTGTAGTTACCAAAAGAGAAATAAAAACTCTCGATTACGAAAACGTAGTTGGTGAAGATAGTATTTCAAGATTTGATGAACCTAAAAAGAAACGTCCATCTAAATCGAGAAATGCAAACAAGAAAAGACGTAAGCCTGGAGGTAATAATCCTAATGCTAACAAGCAACAAGGTGAACGATCGCAATCTGATAAACCAAGAGGTGATAAGCCAACTCAAAACAAAAGAGAAGGCGGAAAACCTAATAACAGATCGAGTAACAGAAATAAAAGGCCGAATACTAGGAGTAACAATAGACCAAACAGGCCTAATAATTCAGCACCTAAGAACAATAAACCAAGTGATGAATCATCAAAATAATTATTGGCTTATCATATTTGTGTTTGCCCTAGTTTCTTGTGGCCCAAAGGTTGTATACGAAACTAACATCAATATTAGCGATACGGGTTGGCATAAAGATTCAGTAGCTGTATTTAAAAGTGAAGTTACTGAGCTTAACAGGGATTATCACTTGCTTTTACAGCCCAATGTTAATATGGATTATGCCTATAATAACATTTGGTTTTTTATTGATGCAATAGCTCCATCTGGTCATATTCAACGCGATACTGTTAGTTGTTATTTATCGGCTGTTGATGGTGAAATGTATGGAAATAAGCAATGGTTTAGTGATGATTACATCTCTATTCAACCCTATAAACTGAACATTCGGTTTCCCGAGAAAGGCGTATATACATACCGTATTGCACAGGGAATGCGCGATGAAAAGATTATGGGGTTAAACTCCATCGGATTAAAAATAATAGAAGTAGAATAAAGCTAACCTTGGTTAGTTGATAATTAGAGAAGTGGGAAAGAATAAATTATTTAAGTTTGCGAAGTTAGAAACTTACCCTCATGTTTTTCAGGCAACTTTTGATGAGCCAAATCGTGAAGATTTTCACATGAAGGGAAAATGGAGTAAAGAGTTTTTTAAAAACGATAACCCTATTGTATTAGAATTAGGTTGCGGAAAAGGTGAATATACAGTTGGTTTAGGCGAATTATATC
Source organism: Saccharicrinis aurantiacus (assembly GCF_947489045.1). Lineage (NCBI taxonomy): Bacteria > Pseudomonadati > Bacteroidota > Bacteroidia > Marinilabiliales > Marinilabiliaceae > Saccharicrinis > Saccharicrinis aurantiacus. Next base: position 112,715 of record NZ_CANLCN010000005.1, on the reverse strand, counting down.
CTGATAAAAACTTTATTGGAATGGATATTAAAGGTGCTCGTATCTATACTGGCGCTACTCAAGCTTTAAACAAGGAAATGAACAACGTTGCCTTTATTAGAGCTAAAATTGAGTTGATTACATCTTTTTTTGCAGAAGGTGAAATTGATGAAATTTGGATTACTTTTCCAGATCCTCAAATGAAGAAAACTAGAAAACGATTAACCTCAACTAGATTTCTTGATTTCTATAGGAATATATTAAAAACAGATGGATTGTTACATCTTAAAACAGATAGTAACTTTTTATATACCTACACTGATGCTTTGGTAAGCGAAAATAAACTACCAACAGAAGTAAATACCGACAATTTATATAATAGTGAAATTGTTGATAAGGTATTATCCATAAAAACCTATTACGAATCACAGTTTTACGAACAAGGTATTCCGATAAAATACTTGCGTTTTAAAATACCTCATGGAGTTGATCTTACTGAGCCTGATATTGAGATTGAATATGATGAGTACCGCAGTTACAATAGAGGCGCCAAAATGCCAGACGAAAAAAAGTAGAATTCACATATATGCTTCCTACAAACTTTGTTGATGATGTATTAAAAATAACTCGTAAAATCCCGAAAGGCAGAGTAACAAGTTATGGTGCCATTGCAAAAAGCCTTGGGATAGCAAAGTCCAGTCGAATGGTTGGCTGGGCTCTAAAGAAGTCAGGCATGGAAATTGAATTTGTGCCTGCTCATAGAGTTTTAAACCGTAATGGTTTACTAAGTGGTAAAAATGCCTTTAGCTCTGAAACACGAATGCAAGAGCTCCTTGAAGAAGAAGGCATAGAAGTACAAAATGATAAAGTAGTTCGCTTTTCTGAACTATTTTGGGACCCAATTTCCTTGGGCGAAATTCGATAATATATTTATTTACAAGATATTTTATGCAACTGAGCAGTTGTTGTTAATAGATGAATCGTATATTTGTCCTTATTTTTAATAAATTTAAATAAATATAAGATGAGTTTTTATCCTCAATTAGTATTGGATGCCTTAAAGCATGTAAAGCATCCAGGAAAAGGCAAAACTATCGTTGAGCTAGAAATGGTTGAAGACGATATTAAAATTGATGGAAAAAGAATAACATTTAGTTTACTATTTGATAGACCAAATGACCCAATGATTCCTTCAATAAAGAAGGCATGTGTTCAGGCTATTGAAACATATATTGGTGATGGTGTTCAAATTGAAGGGAACATTTATGTTAAGATTAAACCAAAGCCTAAACCAAAAGCTACAAAACTATTACCTCAGGTTAAAAATGTAATTGCAGTGGCATCTGGTAAAGGTGGTGTTGGTAAATCAACCGTTACTTCAAACTTAGCAGTTGCACTTGCAAAAGCAGGATACAAAGTAGGTTTATTTGATGCTGATATTTTTGGTCCTTCGGTACCTAAGATGTTTAAAACAGAGCAAGAGCGTCCATTATTGGATAAGGTTAACGGAAAAGACATCATTATTCCAGTAGAACAATATGGGGTTAAGATGTTATCCATCGGATATTTTGTAAACCCTAATGATGCTACTGTATGGAGAGGTGCAATGGCAACCAATGCACTACGTCAATTAATTTCAGAATGTAATTGGGGCGAGCTTGATTATTTACTCTTAGATCTTCCTCCGGGTACAAGTGATATACACTTAACATTAGTGCAAACACTTTCAATTAATGGAGCTGTTATAGTTACAACACCACAGGATGTAGCCTTAGCTGATGCAATTAAAGGAGTTAGTATGTTTAAAAGTAAAAGTATAAACGTACCAATACTAGGACTAGTTGAAAACATGGCTTGGTTTACACCTGCTGAACTACCGGAGAATAAATATTATATTTTTGGTAAAGATGGGGGTAAAAAACTTGCCGAAGAATTAGAGGTACCATTATTAAGTCAAATTCCAATAGTCCAAAGTATACGAGAAGGAGGCGATGGTGGTGAACCTGCTGCTCTTGATGAAAATACGGCTACGGGTATTGCATTTACAGACTTAGCTAATAAAGTAGTGGCAGCTATTGAAGAACGTAACTCAACCTTACCTCCAACACAGGTTGTTGAAACACAAATAAAATAAATTTATAATATTCTCCTCTACTTTAATGTAGAGGAGAGCAATTAATATTTTAGTATGGAATATACAGATTTAGTTGAAAAAGCCCTAGACGAAATTAGACCATATTTAAAAGCCGATGGCGGTGATATTGAATTGGTAGAAATAACTGATGATTTAGTGGTTAAAGTACAATTGAAAGGCGCTTGCGTAGATTGCCCGATGAGTTATCAAACCATGAAGAATGGTGTAGAACAGGTAGTAAAAAAGGTTTTACCACAGGTTAAATCAGTAGAAGCAATTGAGGTTGAATAGATATTTTTTAATCCATATTGAAATCTTTATCTTTCTGATCTCGCTTTTTCATATTGTAGATGGTTGATTTACCGATATCGAGAATTTGAGCCACTTTTAATACATTGTTATTATTTTCTTTTAAAAAGTGCCTAATAATTCTCTCGGTATATTCCTTCAACGTCATCTTTTCGGCCAACAAATCAAGTTTAGCATTTGAAGAGGTTAGCATAACATCCTCTTCATCTACTTTACCATCAGCCGCCATTACAGCACTTAATTCTACAATTGCTTTTAACTCGCGCACATTACCAGGGTATGCATAACTCATTAATTTTTGCTTAGCCCCAGTTGTAAATGTTTTTTTCTCTAAGCTATTATTGGAGCAAAAAACATCTAAAAAATGCTGACCTAATAATATAATATCGTGCTTTCGTTCTTTTAGCGAGGGTATATAAATTGGTAATCCGAGCAAACGATAATACAAATCTTCCCTAAAATTACCTGCACTTATTTCGTCTAATAAATTTTTATTGGTTGCAACAATAATTCTGCAATTAACCTTAGTCCCTTTCCTACTCCCACTCTTCTTAATCTCTCCTTCCTGAATAACGCGCAACAGTTTAGCCTGCAGATTTAAATCCATTTCACCAATTTCATCAATAAAAATGGTTCCTTTCTCAGCATCTGCAAATTTGCCCAATTTATTTTCATTACTCGACCCAAATAGTTCCTCTTCAACATACTCCTTGGGGATTGCACTCATATTAAGAGTTACAAATGGTGCGTTCTTACGCGATGAATTATAATGAATCGTTTTGGCAGCAAGCTCTTTCCCTGTTCCTGACTCTCCATAAATTGATATATTAATATTCGGAACTTTTATGGCCTTCTCAATAAGTGCCAATACATTTTTCATTGAAGGGCTATCTCCTAATATGGCAGTTCCAAAACTATATTTCTTAGAAATTTCATTCTTAAGAAGAGAAATCTCGTTAATCAAAGATTTTTTATTAATAATATTATGAATCGAATTGTGTAATCTATCCTTTATATTATCATCCTTAATAATATAATCATACGCACCCTCCTTTAGTAATTGTACGGCACCCGAGACACTATCTTCTCCCGAAATAATAATAACATCAATGTTCGCATTAAATTTTTTAATCCGTTTTAAAATTTCGAGTCCTGAGTAATCGGGTAAACCAAGATCTAGGGTAACTATATCTGTATCTTCCGTTAACTGATTTAAAAAACTTTCGCCATTAAAGAATGGAATAATCTCAACATCTTCAACTTCAGCAATAGAACGTTCGATCAATTTGTTGTATACTTTATCGTCTTCAACAACATTAATTTTCATAGTAAAGAGCCATTAAAAGAGAGCTAAACCTGAGTAAAGTTCAATAATTAGGTAAAATCATTAAATATGTTTGATAAAAGGTAATAAAAACCAAAGATGAATGTTTCATTACACTGTTAATTCAAATATATTTGTTTGCTAGTTAATGCTTAAATATATAAAAATGTTTTAGCCAAGCATTCAAAAATTAGAGCTGTTCAGATAATAATTTTACAGAATGCCTGTTTTATTATGGGGAAAGCCTTTTTAAGAAATAAAAATGACCATTAAAAAACTCTTCATTTATATACCTATCGTTATTCTATTAATCGGATGTTCTACAAAAAAGAACACCTGGCTTAGTAGAAACTATCATAACATGACAGCTCATTATAATGTATATTTTAATGGGAAGGAAAGCATGAAAGAAGGTGTAAAATCCATTCAAAAATCGAATCAGGATGATTACACGCAAATCCTCACAGTATTTCCCGATTCTAAAAAAGAAGCGGCTAGCGTAGCATCTTCTAATATGGATAGATCTATTGAAAAAGGTGTTAAACTAATTAAGAAACACTCCATACGTAAAAAGCCAAAGAAAAAGGATAACGACTCTCAACAATATAAAAACTTTATAAGCCAGAATGAATTTAACAAATGGGTAGACAATGCCTATTTAATGATTGGGAAAGCACATTTCATGAAACATGAATTTTATGTGGCGCAGCAGAGTTTCTCATATATGTTTAGAGAATTTAGAATAGGACCTGAGTGGTATGAGGCGCAACTTTATATGGCTCGTTCCTATATCGAAATTGGTGATTATGCAACAGCAAAAATTATTTTAGATGTTTACGATTTAGAAGGCAAAGCTCCTTATAAATTATATGGTTTCTTTTCGGCTATTTATGCCGATTATTACCTGCGACAAGGAGATGTTGCGTCAGCCATTCCGTTTATGAAAACTGCGGCAGAAAGCATTACTGGTAAATATTATCGCACACGCTTTAACTTTATTTTAGCGCAACTGTATCACGATCAGAATATGTATGCTGAGGCAAGTGCAGCCTATAAAAAAGTAATTCAATCTAATCCACCTTACGAATTGGCATTTAATGCAAAAGTGAATAGAGTGAGTGTAGTTTTTGAGGAAGAAGGATTTGCAGCTGTTTTAAAAGAAGTGAAAAAATTGCTGCGCGATAAAAGAAATCAAGATTATACCGACCAAATCTATTACGCATTAGGAAAAGCCTACTTAGCAGAGCAACAAGAGCAAATAGCCACCGATAACTTTGTTTTATCTATCCAATCAAGCATCGATAATACACACCAAAAGGGATTATCGTTTTATGAACTTGCCAAAATAGAGTACAATAAACCAATTTACCGTACAGCTTATTATAATTTAGATTCTGCCATGCTAAATCTAAATAAAGACTTTCCGAGGTACGAAGAGTTATCCGAACTCAACGAGACTTTATCTGAACTTGTAACTAATTTAGATATTATAGCTCATGAAGATAGCATCCAACGCATTGCTAAAATGGACTCTTTAGATCGCTTGACTTATATCGATCAGTTAATTGAAGATGAAATTGCAAGAGAAGAAGCATTGAAGAAACAACAAGAAGAGTTTGATAATGGAGATTTCTTCTTTGATAATAATATGAGTTCATCAAATCCATCCGAAGGAGGTAAGTGGTATTTCTACAATCAGAATTCCATTTCAATGGGTAAAATGGAGTTTGAAAAACGATGGGGACGACGCAAATTAGAGGATAACTGGCGAAGAGCAAATAAGGAAGTAGTGATTGAAGACCCGATGGCTGAGCCAGAAGCCGATTTTAATGATGATGATCCATGGGGAGAATTAGCAAACGATTCTATCATTTCTGCTAGTGGTGGCGACGAAGTTACCGATTTAAAAAGCAGAGATAGCTATTTACGAGGATTGCCATTAACTGAAGAGGCTATTATTGCATCTGATAAAAAAATAGAAGAAGCATTGCTTTCTGAGGGTTTAATATATAAAGATGACCTTGAGAACCTTCCTTTTGCCATAGATGCTTTCAATGAGTTAATCAGACGATTCGGCAGTAGCACCTATACCGAAGATGCATTAATGAACCTTTATTTGTGTTATCAAAAGCAAGATGATTCGCAAGGTATGGCACAAACTAAAGCTCAGCTAATGCTAAGGTATCCTGATGGTGAGTTTACGGCTTTCTTAAATGATCCATTGTTCTTTGAGAAAAGAGAAGCCCGAGAAAAGGAAATAGAGATACTATATCAGAATGCGTATAATCGATATTTATTTAACGATTTTGTAACGCCTCTGAACAATGAAAAACAAGCATTTATAATTGATGAGAAAAGTGAATTGTTACCTAAATTCATTCTACTATCAGCCTTATCCAATGCTAAAACAGGAGTTTTAACGGAGTTTGAGGGCGACTTAAAAAGGATTATTAACGATTATCCTGAAAGTGAACCGGTGCCAATGGCCAAAGAGCTGCTTGCCGAATACGAAAAAGGTAGAGTTCCTGTAGTTGGTCCTGTTCAATCTAATTTGATAGATAAAAGGAATGAACAACTTGAAGAAGATCGAAGAAATAGTTTAGGAGACTCCAAAGGAATCGAAATTCCTTCATCGTATAACAGGTCGGATAAAGCGGTTCATAGTTTGGTAATAATAATTAATCCTGAAGCTGATATAAATAGGCTACGTTTTAACTTGGCAGATTACAACTTCTCTAAATTCTTACTGAACGATTATGAAATGTTGGCTAAGAAATTACCGGATGGAACGCCAATACTTGAAGTTGCAGGTTTCAAAAACAGACTTGAGGCGCAAGATTATTTCTATTCCTTACGTGAACGTGAGCAAGTTTTTGATGTACCAGATTTAAGCAGGTACAACTTATATGTAATTACTCAAGCTAACTTAGAGTATATGATTTCTTCTGGCGATCAAGGGGCATATAATAGATTTTTTGAAGAAAATTACTTAAGTGCTGAATCGTTCAAAAACTACTCTTCTGAGGAAGTTGAAGAACTTATTTCTACTGATGAAGAAGAAGCTCCAACTATAGATGTAGAAGAAAAATTAATTGCTCCATTAAATAAAGAAGAGAATATTTCTACTAACAACAATGAGACTAATAATTCAGTACAGAACAACAATAATGAAATAAAAGAAGAAGCAAAAACTTCTGACGTAACAACCGAAGTACAAAAAGAGCCACATAAAGAAACGGAAGTTATTGCTCCTCCAGTTGCTATCGAAGAAACAAATAAGCCTGCTGAAAACACTGTAGCACCAGAATCGACAACTGAGGATACCGTTAATACGGTGGTAGAAACAGAAAGTCCAATAGCTGAAATAACGCCAGAAACCTTTATTGTAGGTGAAGGTGCGCATAACGCATACGTGCTGTTTAAAAAAGGTCGAATTAATACCACACGATTATCAACGGTATTTACTAACTATACAAAAACAACCTTTGGAACGGAATATACTGTTACATCAGGAGAAATAGTTGGCTCTTACTTTTTTGTAAAAATAGCTGGCTTTACAAATAGCAAGTCAGCAGAAGATTATATACAGAAAGTGAATTTAAACGACTTTTTAATGCGCGATATCAGGAGAGTGGAGCATTATTTGTGGTCGATTACCGATATCAATTTAAATAATATCAAGAACAAAGAATCTATTGAAGAATACCAACAATTTTACAAATCGAACTACTAAAAAATAATAGATATGGTTGAAGCTAAAAACGTGCGCATTTTATGGGTTGATGATGAAATAGAACTATTAAAATCGCATATCTTTTATTTGAAGGAAAAGGGATTTGATGTTGATACAGCCACTAACGGACAAGACGCCTTGGATATGGTTGAAGAAATTCAATTTGACATTGTTTTTTTAGATGAAAACATGCCCGGATTAAGTGGCCTAGAGGTATTAAACCAGCTGAAAAATATATTGCCAACAGTTCCTGTGGTAATGATTACCAAAAGCGAAGAAGAGGATATTATGGATCAGGCAATTGGTAGCAGAATTGCTGATTACTTAATAAAACCAGTTAACCCAACTCAAATACTATTAACCATAAAAAAACATGTTGATCAGCGTAGGTTAGTTGCTGAAAAAACAACACATAGTTATCAAAGCGAATTTGGTAAAATTGGGTTAAAGATTAACGAATCGTATAACTTTAACGATTGGTCTGATGTATACAAACAACTTGTTAATTGGGAAATTGAACTTGAAGAAACCAAAGGCGAGATGGATGAGGTGCTTAAAATGCAGAAAACCGAAGCCAACCATGCTTTTACAAAATTTGTAAAAAAGAATTATCACGATTGGATTAAAGGTACAGATGATGACGCTCCTCTCATGTCGCACCAACTTATGAAGTCTAAGGTGCTGCCTATGCTCGAAAATGGTGAGAAGGTAGTAATGTTAGTAATTGACAACTTCAGATATGACCAATGGGTTACAATCCGTCAAAATATCTCGGAAAGTTACCGAGTTGATAGCGAAGAAATCTACAGTAGTATTCTTCCAACAGCTACACAATATGCGCGCAATAGTTTGTTTTCGGGCCTTATGCCTGCTCAAATAAAACAATTGTATCCGCAATATTGGTTAAATGAAAATGAAGAAGGCAGCAAAAATCAGTTTGAAGATGAGTTGGTAAAAACCTTCTTTGACAGATTCAGAAAATCATATAGTCATTATTATCACAAAGTAACAAATACCGATTCAGGGAAAGAGTTACTCGATAATTATAATAAAATGATCACTAATGATCTTTCTGTAGTTGTTTTCAACTTTGTTGATATGCTTTCACATGCTCGTACTGAAAGTAAAATGATTAAAGAACTAGCAAGTGATGAGTCTGCCTATCGATCTCTTTCAAAATCATGGTTTTCGCATTCCGTAATGAAGTTATTATTAGATAAGCTAGAAGACGAAAATGTAAAAGTGATTATAACCACTGACCACGGAACCATTAGAGTGAAAAATCCAGTAAAAGTTGTTGGAGATAAAAATATCAGCTTAAATTTGCGCTACAAACAAGGAAAAAATTTAAACTATAAGGCAAAAGAGGTGTTTGAAATAACAAAACCAGAAGAGGTGATGTTACCAAAATCAAATGTATCTACAAGCTATGTATTTACGTGTAACGATGACTTTTTTGCCTATCCAAATAATTATAATCATTACGTAAGTTATTATAAAGATACCTTTCAGCATGGTGGTGTTTCAATGGAAGAGATGCTTATTCCTTATGCTGTTATATCTCCAAAGAATAATTAATTATGCAAACATTTACTATTCAATCGATAGAAACTATTGATGAAGTAGCCGCACAGTTTTTAAACAAATACAATAAACCTGCTGTATTTTGTTTTTATGGTTCAATGGGAGCTGGTAAAACTACTTTTATAACCGCTTTATGCCAGCAACTAAGGGTGATTGATGTGGTGAATAGTCCAACATTTTCCATAGTAAACGAGTACGATACTGAGGCAGGGGACAAGGTATATCACTTCGATTTTTATAGAATCAAAGAACAAGAAGAGGCATTAGATATGGGATGTGAAGATTATTTCTACTCCGACTCTTATTGCTTTATTGAGTGGCCAGAAAAAATAGATACTTTATTACCTCCGGATAGATACGATGTAAAAATACTAGTTAACGACGATTTTACACGTCAAATTACAGTTACAGAGCAACTATAAACAAAAAAGGGCATAAAATATTCTATTTGCTGAAGCTACGTTTCAGAAAAAAATGCGATTTTTGTGCTCTCAATAAATTAGAATCAGATAAACAGACATATTATGCAAAAAGTAGTTAGTGGAATTCGTCCCACAGGAAACTTACACTTAGGAAATTATTTTGGTGCCGTTAAAAATTTCTTGCGCATGCAAGAGGAGTATAACTGTTATTTTTTCATAGCAGATTATCATTCGTTAACTACGCATCCAACACCTGAAAATTTGCATAATAATGTACGTCAGGTATTGGCTGAATATTTGGCTTGTGGTTTAGATCCTGAAAAATCAACAATCTATATACAGAGTGATGTACCCGAGGTTGCTGAGCTGAGTTTATTAATGAGCATGAACGCATACTTAGGCGAGTTAGAGCGAACTACTTCTTTTAAAGATAAAGCCCGTCAACAACCTGAGAATGTAAATGCAGGCTTATTAACTTACCCTGTTTTAATGGCCTCTGACATTATTATGCACAATGCAGATAAAGTACCAGTAGGTAAAGATCAAGAGCAAAACCTTGAAATGACACGTAAGTTTGCAGGTCGTTTTAATCATATTTATAAAACAGATTACTTTACCATTCCTCAATCATTTAATTATGGCGAAGCTTTAGTTAAAATTCCAGGATTAGATGGAAGTGGTAAAATGGGTAAATCAGAGGGAAATGGTATTTACTTGGCTGATGAAGCTAAAGCAATCCAAAAAAAGGTAATGCGCGCCGTTACTGATAGTGGTCCTACTGAAATGAATTCTCCTTTAACTGAACCTGTTCAAAATTTAATAACGCTGATGGAGGTAGTTTCTACTCCAGATACTGTACAGTACTTCAGAGATAAATATGCTTCGTGTGAAATACGCTATGGCGATATGAAAAAGCAGTTGGCTGAGGATATCATTAAATTCAATGCACCAATACGTGAGAAAATTGAGGCAATAAAGGCAGATGAAGCTTACTTAAGCAAAGTAGTAGCGATGGGTAGAGATAAGGCTAGAGAGAGTGCTCAAAAGACATTAAAAGATGTTAGAAGCATTATTGGAATTAAACAATTCTAGAATGGTAAATTATTCATTGTGAATAAGTTTTAATACAATAAGGCACATATAAAAAAAACGGGTGCGATTCATACGAATCGCACCCGTTTTTTTATACCTTAATCAAGAAGACTATTTGCTAAATACATAGCTATATTGTTCTTCTCCTGATTTAATCTTTACACTATAATCTCCATTAGGTAGTGCTGAAATATCAAATTTACCTGAGAAAGTATTGTTCCCCTCATAACCTTGTTCAAACACCTCATCACCAATTGCATCTTCAATTGAGATACCGAAGTTATTAGCTCCAAATGCAATATGACTTACATATAAGATATTGTCGTTAAGACGAAAGAAAGCCTTTAATTCTTCAGCTGACATAATTGTAGCATCAGTAACTTTGTTATTAATTAAAGCAAAATTCTCCTTAACTGGTTCCATATCTTTTGTGCTTAAAACAGCAGTATATTTACCATCATTAAGATTAGTTAAATCAAGAATCTCTTGTGAGTAAGAATCTTTACTAATTGATTTTTTAACGACTACTTCACCATCTTGATCTTTAATGATCAAACAAGCAGACTTGTTGGTTGGATTTGAAACTGAAACTACTGAATAATCTGTATCTAAATATTTAAACACTTTTACAACAGCTTCTTGTTGCTCTTCTTGTGCACTAACTACTAAACCAAAGGCTAACATTACTCCCAATGCGATACCTTTTAATAATCCATTTTTCATATCTTATAATTTTATATTTCTATTTTAACGATCAGCCAATCAGATAGCTTATATACTTTTGACTTTGTAAAACTAGCCATTATCTTCGAAGGAGTATCAAAATCAAGCAGTTGCAGACATACGATTTAAGTTTCTTTAATAGAATAGCAAAATAAGGCCTTCTAGTAACGACTAGATGATATTTAGTTAACATTAAATTAACATTGGATATTTTCCTTAACAAGAGGCCATTATTTTAACAGAAAATAGAAAAGTAGGATGAGATTTGTTAATTAACCATATGCGAAAGAGGGATATGTTAAAAGCTGTTTCGGCATTAGAGCACCGAAATATGAATTGAAAATAAAAAAGGGATTAAACAAGCCTAGACAAGTAAGATTAATAACAAAAAAATGCGCAACCTATAACAAGGTTGCGCATTTATATAATTTATATCTACCTAAGTAGAATGTATTCTAATTACTTTTTGAACACGTAGCTATAGTGCTTCTTACCAGACTTAATTTTAACGCTATATTCTCCGTTAGGAAGTGCTGAGATATCAAATTTACCTGAGTAAGTTGAGTTACCTTCAAAACCTTTTTTGAAAATTTGGTCGCCAATAGCATCTTCAATTGAAATACCGAAGTTGTTAGCACCAAAAGCAATATGGCTTACATATAAGATATTATCATTTAAACGGAAGAAAGCTTTTAGTTCTTCAGCTGACATAATTGTAGCATCAGTTACTTCGTTATTAATTAAAGCAAATTTTTCTTCAACTAATTCCTCATTCTTATTTGATAATACTGCAGTATACTTTCCGTCGTTTAAATTACTTAAATCAAGTATTTCTTGAGAAAAAGCTGCACGTGTAATACTCTTTTTCATTACAACTTCACCTTCAGAATCTTTAATAATTAAACGAGCTGACTTCTGAGTAGGATTTGCTACAGATACAACTGAATAATCTGTGTTTAAATACTTGTTTACTTTTACAATTGACTCTTGTGCACTTACGCTTAATACTAAGGTTAACATTACTCCCAATGCGATACCTCTTAATAATACTTTTTTCATATTTTTATCTTTATTTTTTTCAACAATATGTGGTTTGATCTTATTTCCGTTGTAAAAGTATATGTTTTTTGTGGGAGCGTATATAAAATAGGGGGGTCTCAGCCATCTGTTTTAAGTTTCTTTAAGAGGGTAACATTAAATCATGCTGAATTAACAAATGAGACACACTGAGTTAACATTGAGTTAACATACGAAGTTTATATTAACAACAAGACTGTATATTAACACATAATAGTACTTTAATAGTTTTAATGTTAAGAACCGTAAGATTTTACTGTTATTGTTAATTCTTGTATAGGGTAATATTGCTAAGTAAATAAGTTCCATTTTACTTATAAGCCCTAATTAATGAGGCTTACAGCGTGCCTGTTAGGCTAATGATTATATTACGTCCCGGAGAACTTATGGGGGAAGCAAAACTTTTATAATGTTTATCTAAAATATTCTCAACCGAGGCCTGAATATAAATTTTATCAATTATTGGGTATTGAAAGGCAATATTTAAAGTTTGCCACGATGGAAAACCAATATCTGCGGCAGCATCATCATTATCTTCACCATATGGCGACATATCCTCAAGTTTTTTTGTGGCTTGGTAATTTATATAAACCTCTGAAACCAACTTCTTATACTTATATTCTGCCCCAACCCTTCCGAAAATAGGTGGTATATGCCCCATTGGCTCATCTTTTGATAAACTCCTGCCTACAGTATAATTATAAGTACCACTGATTTTAGTATTAAATAATGGTTGCAACTGAAAAGCGGCACTAATACCTTTTATTAAAGCCTTGTCAACATTGTCGTTTGTTACCATTCGGTACCAGTCACCATCGTATAAAATAGAGTCTTTGCCATTAATAGTAAGATTGGTGCGTAATATGGCATCGTGCAAAACCGTATGAAAGTAAGTTAGATTAACAGAAGCAATATCATTACCAAATACCTTTGTTGCTGAAAGTTCAAAATTAACGGCCTTCTCGGGATCAATTGCTGTATTAGGCAAGGATATCTCAGAATTCTTAGCCCTAATTTTACCATAATCATCAACATTTGGAACCCTAAACCCTGTGGTTACATTTCCGTTAAATCGCCATCCTAAACCTGGTTTAAATACCAAGCCTATACTAGCTGATGGTGCACCATTGGATGTTTTAAACTCATTTACTGGTGGTGTAAAAAAATCATTTGCATTAAATACGGAATTATAGAAATAATACCCATATCTGAATCCAGCATTTAAAGATAATAGATCATTCAGTTGACTATTATAATTTGTATATACTGATATTGAAGACGTATGAGAACCTCCATTAGGGTATCGCGTAGGAGCTATCCCGCTAAAATTTCCATCAATTGTATAATCTGCTTTTGAGGTAACATTATTATAGGTGTACTCTAAACCATAGTTCAACTTAGTAGTGAGGGTAAAGTCTTTCTCAAAATCAACATTTAAACTTAATACATCAACTGTCTCAAGTTGGTTTAATTGTTCTAAGTCGTTGAATTTACGACTATGACGATCCTCTTTTATATTTTGATAGGCTGCAATTGTGTTAACCGAATTAAACAAAACACATTCTTTGCTATACTTACTATTGATAGCTGCTAATAAACGTTTTTGAGGTCCGTAATAAAAATCGGCATACTTCAATGTATTGTCGTCATTATAACGTATTAACTGATCGAAACGATTTATATTAGATGAGTTGGAGTACTGAAAATTTAGTCCGAGTTCATGATGATCAGATACTTTATACCGCACCTTTTGCATGATATCGTATTGAGTATATCCTGTTCTTCGTTGCACATTTGGATCACTATTGGGTAGCATAATGTCCTTTCCATTTTCAACATCTGCATAATGGTATACTTTTCCCCAATCAGAAGGCGTTACATCAGAGGACCTGTTCTCTCCCATCTTAATATCTCCAAAATTGCTATAGGAGATACTTGTTAATGATGCCCATTTTTTACCACCTACACTATAGTTAAAATTTGAGCGCATAGAGTTACTTGCACTCATGCCCTGTATACTAAATTGGGCTTCAGAATTTAGCTTATCATCAATTGAGAAACGAGGATTCTTTGAAATGTAATGAATTACTCCACCTAGAGCATCACTTCCGTACATAACCGATGACGGCCCAAAAATGACCTCAGTACTTTGTAAAATGTTAGGATCAATGGTAATACTATTCTGCAAATGGCCACTTCTATAAATGGCATTATTCATACGTATACCGTCAACCACAAGTAATATTCTATTAGCTTCAAAACCTCTAATAATAGGGCTTCCACCACCACTTTGAGTTTTCTGAACAGCAATATGACCAGTCTTTACAAGGATATCGGCAGCAGTAGGTGCATTTTTATATTCTATACTACCGGTATGCAAGCTTTTAAGATAATATGGTATTGTTTCTGTTGTGTTTTGACCACGGGTAGCAGAAATAACCAGCTCATCCATAACAATAACCTTTTCTTCTAGTATTACTGTAGAGCCTATTTCTGATAATGAAGAATATTCCTTGATATGATAACTTGGATGCTGGAAGAAAATAGCTTCATTAAGTGAGAAGGATGACAGGTTACAGATCCCTTCTTCGTTACCTAAAACATGAATATTTTTGGATTGATTATAAACGACAACGTAAGGAATTACCTGCTCTTCACTATTTGTGATGCGCACCTGCTGTGACAATAAATTAGAATATGAGGCAACTATAAGTAATATTAATATCGTTACTCTCATATAATAATATTATTGAAGCATCTCTAATGCATTTTTAAGCATAGTTTTTTTATCAAGGCCACATTCAGCATATAGCTCAGTTTGAGTACCATGATCTACAAACGAATCTGGAATACCCATTTTTTTAACTGTAGCATGATATCCATTTTCAACCATAAATTCAATTACTGCAGTTCCTACTCCTCCAATTACAGAATTATCCTCAACAGTAATTACTTTAGTATGGGTGCGGAATAAGCTATGAAGAAGCTCCTCATCTAAAGGCTTAACAAATCGCAAATCATATAAAGCAGCAGAATAACCTTCACTCGCCAATTTTTCACAAACCTGAAGTGCCTTGTTAGTAATTGGACCTAATGTTACAAAAGCAATATCACTACCCTCTTTTAAAACCTCACCCCTGCCAATTTCAATTTCTTGCATAGGAGTCTTCCAATCAATTGTAATACCTAGTCCTCTAGGATATCTAATAACGAATGGTCCTTTATTTGGGAGCTGAGCTGTATACATTAAGTTTCGCAACTCTGATTCATTACGAGGTGAGCATATTGTCATATTCGGTATAGGCCTAAAGAAACTAAGGTCATATACTCCATGATGCGTAGCACCATCAGCACCCACTAAACCTCCTCTATCTAAGCAAAATACCACATTCAAATTCTGTATGGCAACATCGTGAATTACCTGATCATAGGCACGCTGCATAAATGTTGAATAGATATTACAAAAAGGCATTAAACCAGATATAGCCATTCCTGCTGAAAAAGTAACCGCATGTTGCTCAGCTATACCAACGTCAAAAGCCCTATCAGGCATTTCATCCATCATTATATTTAAAGAACAACCAGATGGCATTGCAGGTGTAACACCAACAATTTTTTCGTTCTTCTTAGCCAACTCCACAATGGTCTGTCCAAATACTTCTTGATATTTTGGTGGTCGTGGCTTAGTTGATTCTGGTTCAGTCTTCTTTCCTGTGGTTTTATCAAACTTAGCGCCTGTAGCATGCCAAGCCGTTTGATTTTCTTCAGCTAATTTAAAGCCCTTCCCTTTTTTGGTTATACAATGTAGAACCTTTGGTCCGGGAATATCTTTTAAATCTTTCAGTACTTTAACAAGATGGTTAATATCATGACCATCCACTGGTCCGAAATAACGAATATTTAAACCTTCGAATATATTAGATTGCTTTGTTAATAGGGATTTGATACTGTTGTTGATGGCAACAATTTTATCTTGCGCATTGGGCCCTGTTAGCTTCTCAATACCCTTCATCATCTCTTTCCTAATTTTATTATAGGTATGAGAAGTACTGATATCAACAAGGTAATCACTTAAACCTCCAACCGCAGGATCGATGGCCATATTATTATCATTAAGCACAATCAGCATATTTGCTTTGGTCGTACTCAAATTATTTAAGCCCTCAAAGGCCTGACCACCGGTCATGCTGCCGTCCCCAATAACAGCTATCGACTGCTGTTTTGTTTTTCCCATTTGCTGAGCGGCAATAGCCATACCCAAGGCTGCTGATATTGATGTAGATGAATGACCAACCCCGAAAGCATCAAATTCACTTTCGTTAATATTCGGGAATCCACTTAACCCCTTATACTTTCTATTGGTATGAAATTGATCTTTACGTCCGGTAAGAATTTTATGTCCGTAGGCCTGATGCCCCACATCCCATATAATCTTATCTTCTGGTGTATTAAATACATATTGCAAGGCTACTGTTAATTCAACAACACCAAGGCTAGCACCAAAATGACCTGGATTACAAGAAACCGCATCAATTATGAAATCTCGCAATTCATCACACACCTGAGCTAAGTCTTGTTCATCGACTTTCTTCAAATCCTCAGGGCTATCAATCAATGGAAGTAATTTATTCACCTTATCGTTCATTCCTCTTAATGCGGTATATTTTTTTACAGAGTGCAAATATAATGAATTACCCATAAGGTTTAATGCGAATACAAAATTACATTGAGGTTAAACTTATAATTGTATCGATTTGTATTTTCGGTTTAGTAAAACAAGATTTCTATGGCTATCACAATACTTCATCTATTTAACTTGAAAGACGAAAAATAGATTGATGAGAAACTGCTATAACCTTAATTCCTGTTTTTATAGGATGTGATACATCCGTAACAAAAAGTGTAGACATTTAATAATGAACTCGAAGGAATATTTAGCAATATTTATTTCAAGGTAATTATTTAATTATCATATTTGGATTCTGTTTTTAGAGAGAGAAACAAAAACGAACACACATGTAATTTCAGTTTGATACAATGACTTGTATTATCCTATGGTTACACCTAATAATTCTTATTAATTATGAATAAACTAATTATTTATGCTGGACTTATTCTAGCCCTATTTTCAGCATGCGTGCCATTAAAGCAATTTCAGGATGTTAAATCACAAGGGGAAGAAGATGCCATTGTAGCAAAGCAATTAAAAAATGAAAACGAAGATTTAATTGTTGATAATAACGAGTTAAAAGCGGAAGCCAAACGTTTAAAAAGAGATGTGGAACTTTTAACGCAAGACACCATGCGATTGGCCAAAAGTAATTGGACACTAAAAAAAAGAAACAAAGAGCTGGCTAATGAATATGCTGAATTATTAAAACGATTTGGAGGAAATACAACAACACAATCGAGTGAACTATTAGCCCATGTTCAGAATTTACATGAAGAATTACAGAAACGTGAAGATGAACTATTGAGAGCTGAACGAGATTTGGCGTCAAAGCAGCAAGATTTAATATTTGCTACAGAGCAATTAGCTAATGCCGAAAAAGAATTAGAAGCCCGAAACAAAAGATTAGTTGAATTAGAGGCAATCCTAAACGAAAAAGATTCGGCCATGAATGCTTTACGTAATTCAATTGCAAGTGCCTTAACCGATTTTGGAGACGATGAACTCTCGGTATATACCAAAGATGGTAAAGTATACGTATCGATGGAAGAAAAACTATTATTCCAATCAGGAAGCTACTCTGTGAGTTCTGCAGGTAAAAGTGCCATTCAAAAAATTGGGAAGGTTCTCGAAAATAAAACTGATATTTACATCATGGTTGAAGGTCATACTGATAATGTTCCTTATAAAAGTACAGTGCTTTTAGATAACTGGGATTTAAGTGTAAAGAGAGCAACTTCCGTTTCTCGCATTATCATTAATAATTCATCCGTTAGTCCTAACAGAATAACAGCAGCAGGTAGAGGTGAATTTGTGCCTATTGACACAGCCAACACGCCGGAAGCTAGAAGAAAGAATAGACGAACTGAAATAATTTTAGCGCCAAACTTTGATAAAATTTTCAACATACTCAACAACTAAAAAGCAGTTTATAGCAAACTTTGCTATACTTGCTTCTTATGTAAGAACTATTTCAAGTGCAAAACTCATCAATATTTTGCACTTGAAATTATCCTACCTACTCAGTACTATATTTAAAACACCACTCCTTCGCACTAAAGCAATGGCTATTAGTATTGAACCCATAAGTATTTGCAATCTAAAATGCCCCGAATGCCCTACGGGTTTGGGTATTTTAAAGCGCCCCAAAGGCACCATTAGTACCCCTCAATTTTCTGAATTATTAAAGCATATCAATAAAGAAGTTTGGCATTTAAACCTCTATTTTCAGGGAGAGCCATATATGCATCCTGATTTTTTCAAACTGATTACCTTAGCAAAAAAAGCCAACTTGGTGGTTTCAACCTCAACCAATGGTCAGTATTTAGATACTGAACGCGCCAATAAAACCATTGCTAGCGAACTTGACTCATTAATAATCTCGTTTGATGGGACTACTCAAGAGGTATATTCAAAATACAGAATTAATGGTCAGCTGAATAAAGTTATTGAAGGTACCAAAGCCCTTGTAAAGGCAAAACAAGAACAAAAGAGTAAATACCCCATATTAACTGCACAATTCTTGGTATTTAAGCACAATGAACACCAGATAGACGACTTTATAAAACTAGCTAACGATTTAGGTATTGATAAAATAGATTTAAAATCGGCCCAGGTTTACGATTCACCTGATGCCGAAAACAGACTTACTACCCTAAATAAATTTTCAAGGTATGAGCTTGATGAGAAAGAGAGCCTCAAAATAAAGGGATCTTACAAAAA
The DNA here is from genome assembly GCF_947489045.1 of Saccharicrinis aurantiacus. NCBI lineage: Bacteria > Pseudomonadati > Bacteroidota > Bacteroidia > Marinilabiliales > Marinilabiliaceae > Saccharicrinis > Saccharicrinis aurantiacus. The sequence goes on along the minus strand of NZ_CANLCN010000005.1, from coordinate 93,446 downwards.
TAAATGTTGGAAAGCTTGGTCCTCATCAGTAATCACATGGGATGGAAATATAATTCCTTGTTGTTTTGATAAGGATGCAGATTACAATTTTGGAAATGTATATCAATCTAATTTATCTGAAATAAATAATAGCAAGGCTTCTCAACAATTCAAAAAGCAATTACTAACTACACAATCACAAATTGACATCTGCCAAAATTGTCCTTTAGCTAAAAAATAAGGCAAAAAAAGAGCTACTCATTACGAATAGCTCTTTCTAAATATTTTTCTTTTATCGTTTACTGCGCTTGAACCCTTTTTATTTTGGCTCCTAATTTCTGTAAACGAACATCTATATTCTGATATCCTCTATCAATTTGATTGATGTTTTGAATTGTACTTTTCCCATTTGCGGATAGTGCTGCAATTAACAAAGCAACCCCTGCTCTAATATCCGGAGAAGTTAACGTTGTTCCTCTTAAAGCGGTTTCTTTATTTAAACCAATTACAGTGGCTCTATGCGGATCACACAAAATGATACGAGCACCCATGTCAATCAATTTATCTACAAAGAAAAGACGACTCTCAAACATTTTTTGGTGTATTAAAACACTTCCTTTGGCTTGAGTGGCAATTACTAAGAATATACTTAATAAATCGGGAGTTAAACCAGGCCAAGGAGCATCAGCTATCGTCATAATAGAACCATCAATAAAGGTCTCTATTTCGTAAGTATCTTGCTCTGGTATATAAATATCATCGCCTCGGCGTTCTAACTTAATTCCCATTCTTTTGAATGCCTCAGGAATAACCCCTAGCTCATCATAAGCACAATCTTTAATGGTAATCTCAGAACCTGTCATGGCAGCCATTCCAATAAAACTACCAATTTCAATCATATCAGGTAAAATACGATGCTCACAAGAACCCAATGATTCTACTCCATCAATATAAAGTAGGTTTGATCCGATACCCGTAATTTTTGCACCCATACTAACTAGCATTTTACAAAGTTGTTGTAAATACGGCTCGCATGCTGCATTATAAATGGTGGTTTTACCTTTAGCTAAAACAGCAGCCATAACCACGTTTGCGGTTCCGGTTACCGACGCTTCATCTAAAAGCATATAGGTTCCTTTCAGCTCTTTGGCTTCTAGGCTATAGAAAATTTCGTTTGGATTGTAATGAAAGCTTGCTCCTAATTTCTCAAATCCTATGAAGTGGGTGTCTAATCTACGACGACCAATTTTATCGCCCCCTGGTTTTGGAAAATAAGCTTTACCATAACGTGCCAATAAAGGTCCCATTATCATAATTGATCCTCGCAATGAAGATGCTTTTTTACGGAATTCTATGGTTTGTAAATAGTCTAAATCAATCTTATCTGCTTTAAAAGAGCAAACATCTCTACTAATTCTATTGATTTTTACACCAATATCTTCCAGTAAATCTATAAGATTGTTGATATCAACTATATCTGGGATATTTGAAATTGTAATTTCTTCTGGAGAAAGTACTGTTGCGCAAATAACCTGTAAGGCTTCATTTTTAGCCCCTTGTGGAGTAATATCGCCCTTAAGCTTATGTCCTCCTTCAATTTCGAAACAATGCATTTATGGTGGGTAATTTAAATAATGAGCTGTCTACTTTTTACGGTTGTCGTTACTTTTAAAAGGACGCTTATTATTATTGTTGTTGTTGCGATTATTGTTATTACGTTGACCGTGACTTTGGTGTGGCCCTTTATTAGTACGGCTACTACTTGATCTATTGGTGTGTTCGCGTTGTTCAGGAATTTTTAAATCAGGACTGATTTCTAGCTTTCCTCCTGATAGCTTGCGCATATCATCAAATACACGTGCATCGCCCGGAAAATCCTTATTCCACAACAGAAGTGATTTCTTCATATTATTGGCAATAAGCAAAATTAAATGTTGTTTATGCTCGCCATCTTCCATTTGAACTGCCTTATCAATCATTTGCTCTATAGTTCTACCATAGTGCTTATAACGGATGCGTTGTGTATTATAAGGCATCTTTTGCGGACGCTCATTTAATGTTTCAACAGCCGGTAATGGAAATGGTGTTTCAATATTTAATTTAAAATCAGACATGATGGCCAAATGATCCCAAAGCTTATGCTTAAAGTCATTCACATCACGTAAGTGTGGAAACATATTTCCCATGTTCCCTATTATAGAGTGAGCGCATTTTGTGCGTTCCTCAACATCTTCAATGCTAACGCAGTGGTTAACCATTTTCTGAATATGACGACCATATTCAGGTAGAAGCAATTTCTTTCTGGTTGAATTATATTCCATAAATCTAAAAATCGATTGACTTGGGGAGATATTTTATTAATCTCAATCTCTATTGTGAAGTATCTACGAGTTTTTATTGCAGTACTATACTTACAAAACTAAGCCAAAATTTTAAGTTTGGCAAATTTGAGCAATAATTGTTTAATGCCCGCATTTTCAAACTCAACTGTTGCTTTGGTATTTGGTGGATTTCCTTCTATGGCAACAATCTTTCCTCTACCGAAACGAATGTGTTCCACAAGACTACCTTCTTTAAGCCCTCCCACTGTTGTTCCTGAAAAACTACCTTTAGCTTGTGCCGGTTCCGAAGCGGGTCTCTGCCCCACTTTTTTACTGAAATTATAGCCTGGTTTATTGGGTGTTTCGGTTTTTTGGAAGGTACGTTTAAATTGTTGATTTTGAGAAAATCCGTTTGGATTTGATGGTATCTTCACCTGATCACCCATATACTCAACATACTGCTCATCAATTTCAGCCACAAATCTACTTGGGCGGGTGAATGATGACTCGCCATACTGATAACGGGTACGCGCAAAAGAAATCACAGCATTGTCCTCGGCACGAGTAATCGCTACATAAAACAAACGACGCTCTTCTTCAATGGCTTGCTCACTATCGAGTGTTCTTTTCGAAGGAAATAAACCTTCTTCTACTCCCACTACGTAAACGTTTTTAAATTCTAAACCTTTACTAGAGTGGATGGTCATCATGGTAACTTTATTAAAATCGTCTTCTGAATCACTATCCTGATCGGTTAATAGCGAAACTTCTTCTAAGAAATTAACCAATCCCGTTTCGCCACCTTCTTCGATGCGAGAGGTGGTAAATTCTTGTATACCATTTAAAAGTTCCTGTATATTTTCTTGGCGCGATAATGCTTCAGGGGTTCGTTCCTGAAACAAATCTGATTTCATGCCACTTTGTGCTAAAATTTCGCTTACTAAATCGTAGGCTGAGAGCTGATTAATGCTGGCCTTAAAGCCTTGAATCATCCCTGCAAAAGAGGTTAACTTACGTTGGGTACCTGCATTAAATAATTTAGCCAAGTAATCAGGACGAGAAATCACATCCCACATACCAACTTGCGCTTCGTTAGCTGCTGCTTCAACTTTCTCTAAGGTAGTTTTACCAATTCCACGGGTTGGATAGTTTATAATACGCTTCAGTGCTTCCTGATCGGCGGAATTAACGGCCATCCTACAGTAAGCTAAAAGATCCTTAATTTCTTTACGCTGATAAAAGCTTAGGCCCCCGTAAATTTTATACGGAATGGCATTTTTACGAAGGGCTTCCTCAAATATACGCGACTGCGCATTGGTACGATATAGAATGGCAAAGTCGCTATAATCATAGTTCTTTAACTTTCTTTTCTCGTTCATATCTTTCATCACAATAAAGCCCTCTTCAATATCTGAAATGGCATTGTGAATCCTGATTTTATTACCCACATCGTTTTTTGAATAAACGATTTTATCTAAACGGTTTTTATTTTTTGAGATGATACTATTGGCAGCATCTACAATATTTTGCGTAGAACGATAATTCTGTTCCAACTTAAATACATTATAGCCTGGGTAATCGTTTCTGAAGTTTAAAATATTCTCAATTTTAGCCCCTCTAAAGCTGTAAATACTTTGGGCATCATCGCCAACAACACAAATATTTTTATGCTGTTCCACTAATTTTTTAATAATGATGTACTGCGATATGTTGGTATCCTGGTACTCATCAACCAAAACGTAATCAAATTTCTTCTGATACTTTTCTAATACATCCGGATGATCGCGAAACAGAATATTGGTATTGAGCAACAAATCGTCGAAATCCATTACGCCCGATTTGTAACACTCGCGCATATAACGGGCATAAATCTCATAAATCATGCTTTTTCCACTGGCTTGGTCTTCGCTCATGCGGATGCTGCTTTGCGCATATGCCTTGGGTGTAACCAAATCGTTTTTTGCCGATGAAATACGCCCCAGAACACTGGCTACTTTATATTCTTTTTCGTTTAAACGCATCGATTTAATAATCGATTTAATTAAACTTTTTGAATCGGCAGAATCGTAAATAGTGAAGGATGATGGATAACCCAGTTTATCGGCCTCAGAACGCAGTATGCGAGCAAAAACAGAGTGAAAAGTACCCATCCAAAGATTACGTGCTATTTCTTCACCTACAATTTTAGCAATACGCTCTTTCATTTCGCGCGCTGCTTTGTTGGTAAAGGTTAAGGACAATATTTTATAGGGATAAACACCTTGTGTTAATAAATGAGCAATACGATAGGTAAGTACTCGGGTTTTACCCGATCCTGCTCCGGCAATAACCAACGATGGTCCTTTTGTATTTACTACAGCCTCTCTTTGCGGCTCATTTAAATGCTCTAAATAATCTTGCACACTTTATGATTTTTAATTGAGCAACAAAGTTAATTTTTTAATTTTTTTAAGCGTGTAGTATGAAGATTTATTGATTGATAAAAGTAAAAGCTTAATGCTTTCAGCAATTTATAGGGATGATTTACAACTTACTAGAAGCGTATTACATCGCCGCCATTAGAGGCGACTACTTCTACATTTTTAGGAGCTCCTTTGTATTTTATTTCGCCCCCTTTACTAGTTGCCACTAACCAATCGGATACGTATACTTCAATTACTGATCCTAGTCCTACGCTTAAGTTGGCATACTCGGCAATTAGCTTTTTATTGAATACATGGCCTGATGATTCTGCTTTAACATTTAAATTACGAACCGCACCGCTTAGGCTTATGCTTGCTCCGTTTTTAACGTTTACTTTGGCGGTGGTATAGGATAGGTTGCAATAAACATCGGAACCACTTGAAGCTCTGATAAAAACAATATCCCCTTCAATTCTATTCATACTAGTAATATCACTGCCCGATTCGGCAGTTAATGCCAGATAGTAGGGAGCAGTAATATGCACTTCGCGCAATTCATTATTGCCCCAACGGTATTTTCCTTTGGTATAAATAGTAAGACTGTTATTAATTTGCTCGGTGATGATGCGATGAATGGAGCTTCGGTTACATTTTACTATAATGCTAAATGTATCGGCTTGGGTAATAAAAACTTTAATGCCTGATTTTACTTTTATTATTGAGAATTCATCGTGCGCTCTATGCTCTATCTTTTGAGATAGGGTAACTTGAAAAACAAGTTGAACCATTAGTACTATTGAAACTAGTTTAAGCATAACACCTTCATTTATACATAATATACAAAATTAAAACCTATTTTGTTTTATTATTTACACTTGAATAAGGATATACTACACGGAATGCCGATTATATGAATTAAAGCAATAAGTGTTAATGAATACTAAAAGTACCGAATTGAATTATTTTGGCACAGGCTTTGCAATATTCCACACCGAAGAGCAAGAGAGTTTTTCATAGATTAGGTTAGGGTTTAGGTTATTAATCGGAGCGCTTCTAAAGCGTTCCGATTATTTAAAACTCACCACACAAAACAGACATAAGAAGTTTTTTTTCATAGATTAGGGTTTAGGTTAAGAAAAAGGGATACAACAACGGTTGATATCCCTTTTTTTGTACCCGAATATTTACGATGCGATGTGCCATAATTATGCCATACTGCGTGAGCGATAGTAGCGACATCCTTTGTGAGCCCATTTTGGCGATGCAAAGATATAGCGGATAGCGCGACCCTTGTGGGCACGCCCTAATAAACGAAGAAAGCAGAAGTCTTGGTTATGACTTCTGCTTTGAGCTTAACGCTAGGTAAAAACAATTACTATTGTAATTGCTGGTGTATATATTTGGTTTTAATCACCTCTGATGTACTTTTCATAGATAATGCTTCAGCTTTGCGCGTATGGAGCGGTAATGTTTTGAAGGTTTCGGGGGATTGGATAAGTTGGGCCAAAGGAAAATATTTATTGGCATCGGTAATAGTGGAGTAAGAGGTATTTTCAATTATTAGGGTAGCAAAAGCCATTTGGTTTTTCTGACTGTCTACTACTCTACCAATAATTCTGCTTCCAGCCTTTTCTGCTGAGGTTTCATTATCTGCACCAATTGCAGATATGGTTTGCGTGAATAGGCATACCAATAATACCTGAAAAATAAATCGTAGTGTCATCTTTTCTTTTAGTTGTGTTAATAAGAAAAGAAGAGAGTGTTTTATAAAGTTGGTTGGGGATGGACTTATTTTATGACTGCAAATATAGATGACAGAATTGGAGTGAAATCTTAAAATTCCTTATCTAACAAATAGTTAAAGTTGTATGACTCAAACCCACTTTAAATAGTATTGTTACAATTTGGTAATGTTTAACTAACACAGTGCATTATGATTGAAAACTACCGGTATAACGTTGCATGGGTACACTCTTCGCTTATATTGAAGATACTTTACAATTACTGCCAAAAGCTTTATTAAAAGTGTTGAATAAGGTATGCTTACAATCAGTTAACATACGAAAATAGGAGCTTCCGCTTTAGTGTGAATTTGTGTTAAAAAAGATGAGTGTAGCCATAGTTACCGTAAACAGATTGCTTGTTGCTAAGGACATTGGAGTGGTATTAATAAATACCATTCGGCATTGCTAAAAATGTTTTTTTAATTATCTTAGATCATCTTAAAATTAAACCTTTATCTAATGATCTTGATACTTAGGAGTACAAAAGCTAGGCTCAGCTTGCTTTCTAAAACGATTACCTTAAAAACAAGGCTCTCAATAAATACTTCGCCCCCTCATAAAAAAAATTATCCCACAAAGCTATGTGATAGCTTGCTCTACTTTGAGTACAATCTCCCATAAATTTCAACGAAGGCATCATCAAATAGTGATGGCTTACTTTGGGTTCAACGAAGCCATAATCAAATAGTGATAGCTTCCTTTGGGTTCAACGAAGCCATAATCAAATAGTGATGGCTTCCTTTGGGTTCAGTGAAGTCGTAATCAAATAGTGATGGCTTCCTTTGGGCTCAGTGAAGTCGTAATCAAATAGTGATGGCTTCCTTTAGGTTCCACGAAGCCATAATCAAATAGTGATGACTTCCTTTGGGTTCAACGAAGTCGTAATCAAATTAAAATGACGTATTAAAATATAAAATCCCCTATAGTTTTTTAAATCTATAATAATTTAAAACCTATGATTAAAAAAGTAATGACTACTGTACGCAATGCAGATATTCATGCGCTCAGTACAAAAATTGTAGCGGCAGTAAGCTCTGATATATTGGAGTCAGATGCGCACTTAGGTACCATCACCACGGAGATGGATACCAAAAACAGCCTATTGCTTACGGCTATTAATAAGGATAAAATGCACTCTAGCTTAGAAGAACTAGATGATGAACGCGACCAAGCATTTAAATCGATACTGCAACTAACCGAAGGATATAAACATTATCCTGACGCTACCATTGCAGCCGCAGCGTTAGAAATAGGTGCATTAAATAATAAATATAAAAATGATATTTTAGGCAGTAGTTATAATAGCCAGAATACTTATAGCGAATCGTATTCTGAGGATATGACCAAGCCTAAATATGCCAATGCCATGGCACAACTACCAGGGGTGTTGCCACTATTTGAGTCTTTTAACACAAAGCAACAAGCCTTTGCATCGTCGCAAAATACTTTACAAATGGCGCGTGTTAACGAAGATGAAATGCCAGCTGCCACTGAAATAAAAAAAGAACTGATTAAGATAATCAATGGTAAGTTGGTGGTTTATCTGCAGTTTTTACAAAAAATGGCTACACCTGAATATGCTGAGGTGTGTACGGCAATTGAATTACTAATTGATGCCGAAAACACCAAAATAAAGCAACGTAGCAGTAAACTCAATAATTAATAATAAAAAATGGGGATTTTTAAGGCCATCCGGATTGGGTGGCCTTTTTTTTGGATGAATAGCTTAGTGGATAGATTTACGAGTTAAAAACACGAGCTAAAAGCTCGCGCTAGCTAGAAACGAGGCCGTATAGAGAAATAAATTAATAATCTGCACCAAGAGGTACTAGGTTTAACAAAAAACTTATGATACTACCTATAACCATTATTCCATAAAACATAGCCCAAAACCTCTGCCAGCTGTTGACTTTATATTTTGACACGAACATTGATATTACATAACCAAGCACCAATGAACCGAACAATTGTGATACCATTGAGAAAACACCAATATTTAGTTCCGTTTTTTTAATGAAGAAATTGAATATTAGTGACACAACAAAGAATACTGATATTGTAATTTTATTTCTCATGTATTTATATTTAACATGCTAGCTCCACGCTAGCGCGAGCTTTTAGCTCGTGACTAAAGTATTTTTTTAATTTTAATTACACTAAATTCATCAGCATAATTTGTTGCACTACTATATTTCCAATGGTAAGGTTCGCTTACAAAACCTGATACAACAGGATTATTATGGATATAGTCTATTTTCTGCTGAATTACTTCATTACTCCATAATTCAATAGGCTTATTATGTTGTTGCCAAAACTGGCTTCCTTTTACATTACTATTTTTAAACCCTGCCCTTTTAAACATCCATAACATCCACTCTTTTCTGCTTTCTTGTTGATTTTCCTTTATCAACATTTGAAGTTTCTTTGATGTATAGGTCTTTATTTCCTTAATTAACTTGCCTGGGTTACCATTACTATCCTTAAATATTAAATGAACATGGCTTGGTAAAATGCAATAAGCAAAAAGTACTAGACCTTTCTGTTTTTGACAGAATTCTATACTTTCTGCCATAATTGCAAAATATTGTTCGCGAACAAAAACATCAATCCAATTAACTATAGCGAAACTAATAAAATAAATACCGTCCGGATTATGGAATTTATATTTTCTACTCATTTGAACATTACTTTACTTAAAGATAGAACAAAACATATAAGTTTAGCACACCAGCTAAGTTCATTGATGAGTTTTATGGGATCAGCATACTGCGCACACTTATGGGTTTGTTGAAGCACGAGCTAAAAGCTCGCGCTAGCTGTGGCGCCGTGTTTTAATGCTTGCCTTGGGATCACTTTATGCAGAGCGATGACGCAAAAAAAGCAGCAACCAATTGCTCGGTTACTGCTTTCTCACTCTCTAAATACTACTATTATTGTCTTTTGTCTTCATTCTTTTATTTCACCTCCCACACATCACCAGAGTTCACCAGCTCTTCAAAAGTGTGTACAGAGGTTTGGGCCTGAATCTGCTCTAGCTGATCGTTTACACTTTCATCGTAACTTACCCCTTTTACAGAACGAATTACCCCTAAAGCGACTGGCAATTCCGGATACTCCATATTTGACAATTTACGATGCATCGAAACATGATAACTCTCGGCATCGTGTACCAAAATATCCTCCAATGTATAACCTGCCTCACCAATAGTAACCGCTTTTAGGTTATGGTCTTCATCCATCACAAGCCCTTTATTCCTTTCAGCACCAAAAATCATTTTTTCGCCATGCTTTAAAATAATGGTTCTATCGGCCTTGTGCTTTTTATCGGTAATAGCCTCGTGTGTGTTATCGTTATAGATGACACAGTTCTGCAACACTTCAACAATGGATGCACCACGATGCTTGGCCGCTTCTTCCATTACAGCAACTGATAATTTAATTTCCTTATCGATGGTGCGAGCAAAAAACTGGCTTCGCGCTCCCAAGGCTAATTGCCCAGGGCGGAAAGGATCTTCAACCGTTCCGAATGGCGATGTTTTAGATATAAATCCACGCTTGGATGTAGGTGAGTATTGCCCCTTGGTTAAACCATAAATTTGGTTGTTAAACAGTATTACATTGATATCGATATTTCTTCGAATCAAATGAATAAAATGGTTTCCTCCAATGGCCAAAGCATCGCCATCGCCAGTAATTTGCCATACATGCAAATTAGGATTGGCTACCTTAACTCCCGACGCTACTGCTGAGGCACGCCCATGTATGGTATGGAACCCATAGGTATTCATATAATACGGAAAGCGCGACGAACAGCCTATGCCTGATATCACAGCCACATTATGGGGTTCTACTCCTAAGCTAGCCATGGCTTTTTGCACGGCGTTTAAAATGGCATGATCGCCGCAACCAGGGCACCAACGCACTCGTAAATCGTTTTTATAATCGGTATATTTGAATTCGCAATTTTCGCTCATAATTTATTCCTCCAATAGTTTAGTAAAGTGCGCTTTTAGCTCAACCACAGTAAAAGGTAAACCTTGTACTTTGTTATACTGTAAGTATGGAATCTCAGGAAATGTCATTCTTAAATGATTGGCAAACTGTCCCATATTTAATTCACAAACCACAATTTTTTTGTAGCCTTTTAATACATCATAAGTATTCTTTGGCAATGGATTTATGTAATTAAAATGCGCCAATGCCACCTTAATTTTTGATTCACTATAGAGCTCCTCCACTGCAGTATATAGGTGCCCAAAAGTTCCGCCCCATCCTACAACTAATAAATCACTATCGGCATGACCTAAGATATCTTGCTCGGGAATAAAGTCTTCAATTTTTTTGATTTTATCAGCCCTAGTCTGAACCATTTTTTCATGATTCTGAGCATCGTAAGAAACGGCACCCGATTCTTCATCTTTCTCTAAACCACCAATTCGATGCATGTAATCAGGCGTACCCAATTTAACCCACGAACGGACTAAGGTTTCCGGGTCGCGCATATATGGAAGCCAATCCTTACCCGGTACAGTTGGTCGCACTGCTTTTATCTCAGGATAATCTTTTAAATCAGGAATGCGCCACGGTTGCGTTCCGTTGGCCAAGAAACCATCGGTTAAAAGAATCACAGGCGTCATATGCTCCACTGCTATTTTTGCCGCATAAAAAGCATACTCAAAACAATTAATTGGCGACGATGCAGCCATTACTACACAAGGGCTTTCTCCATTTCGGCCATGCAAGGCCTGCATTAAATCACTCTGCTCGGTTTTGGTTGGCAAACCCGTTGAAGGGCCACCACGTTGCACATTAACTATAACCAAAGGCAACTCTGCAATAACTGCCAATCCAATGGCTTCGCCTTTTAAGGCTAATCCAGGCCCTGAGGTTGAAGTTACTGCCATATCACCGGCAAAACTAGCACCTATGGCCGTGCAAATACCCGCAATCTCGTCTTCGGCCTGAAATACTTTTACGCCTAAATCTTTACGGGCTGATAATTCTTGCATTATTTCAGTGGCCGGAGTAATAGGATAAGAACCCAAAAACAACTCCAAATTAGCCTTCTGAGCAGCGGCTATTAAGCCCCATGCAACCGCGGTATTTCCGTTTAGGTTTCTATATTTGCCCGGTTTAATTGATGCCGGATTGATATGATAAGATGGAGTTACAGCCTGAATAATTACGCCGTAATCAAAACCCTCTTTAAGTACTTTAAGGTTAGCCTCAACAATAGCCGGATTTTTAGCAAACTTCTTCTTTATGTATTTATTAGTATGCTCAAGCGGACGATCGAATAACCAATACACCAAACCTAAGGCATACATATTTTTACTACGTAGGATACTTTTGTTATCTAAACCCATATCCTTTAAACTCTCTTTAGTAAGAGCTGTAATGGGCGCTTTAATAATATTATAATCGCCTAGCTTATCTTCCACAATCGGATCATCGCTTACATAGCCAGCTTTGCGCATACCTTTTTCATCAAAGCTATCCACATCCATTATAATGGTACCACCATGTTTTACCCATTTACCATTTGCTTTTAGAGCTGCCGGATTCATGGCCACCAATACATCTGCATAATCGCCAGGAGTATATACTTCGGTACGTCCTAGGTGAACCTGAAAACCAGAAACTCCACCTATGGTTCCTTGCGGCGCTCTAATCTCGGCCGGATAATCGGGAAATGTAGAGATATCGTTTCCAAAAATGGCGGATGCATTTGAGAATAGTGATCCTGACAACTGCATTCCGTCACCAGAATCTCCTGAGAAGCGGACAACTACTTCGTCGCGCTCAATAATCTTTGAACTTCTTGCCATATGCTTAGCAAATTTGAGAGGGTTAAAACCTATGTGAATTTCTTTTAAGGATAGTAAAGGTAGCAAGTGCCCTTTGATTTATAAGTTGATTAACGTCAGTGTTTAAGAACATAAAAAAAACGAATTCCGTCTAATCTAAAAATTTTATAAGCTTATCGCCGATAGAGGTGTTTAGACAGGATGGGTACATCATTTTTTTTATAAAAGATACAATTTCAACCATATGAAATATGAAGTGTACATCAGTTAATTAGAAAATATGTAATTTTGAAGAAATAAATATTTTTTAAACAATGGCATTAATTAAAGAAGTAAGAGGATTTACTCCTGAAATTGGAGAAAATGTATATTTAGCTGAAAACGCTACTATTATAGGTGATGTGGTGATAGGAAACGACTGCAGTATTTGGTTTAATGCTGTTTTACGTGGTGATGTAAACTCTATTAAAATTGGTAATAAAGTAAATATTCAGGATGGCTCGGTATTACACACACTGTACCAGAAATCGACTATTGAAATTGGCGATAATGTATCGGTTGGACATAATGTAACCATACATGGTGCAAAAATAAAAAATGATGTGCTTATAGGAATGGGCGCTACCATTTTAGATGATGCTGTTATTGGCGAGAATTCTATTATTGCAGCCAATTCACTTATTTTAAGCAATACTGTGGTTGAACCAAATAGTATTTATGCAGGTGTTCCGGCAAAAAAGGTGAAAGATATTGAGCCTGAGCAAACCAAAGAAATGGTGAATAAAATTGCCAATAATTACTTGATGTACGCAAGTTGGTATAAAGAGGATGGAGAAGAGTAAATCTGCATGAAAAGTTGTAGTCTAATTTTATTGAGTTCTGAATTACTAAACTCATAGCATGGAGATAATTCTCAATATTATAATAGCAGGCTTTTTTGTTTGGTTAACCACTGATCTATTAACTAATAAAGAAGACAAAAAGAATGTAAAGAAAAGATTAGAAGTTTTAAGCGAGATTAAAGGCGGTGATAAATGGTACCATCTTAAAGGTAAAATGGTTGCATTTATATTAATTACCTCAATCGGAATATTCGCATTTCTCATATCTCTATTCTTATCATAGCTATTCAAAACTTCTTATCTGAATATTCGATAAAAGTAGCTCCCATTACATATTCTAGTATAATTTAAAATCCTGTTAAGTACTTAGCAGGATTTTTCTTTTAGAATAAAAATATCCCTGCCACTCCAGCCAAAACGATGAGAAGTATGGGATGTATTTTTTTTACTTTGGTGCTGATTAATAAACACACTGCGGAAAGTGCAATGGCAATGTAGTTGATGTTTTGATAGTTATTCTCGAAGAAACTTTGATCGGCAATATGGTAACCTGCAAACAATATTAGAGCCACTGTTACGGGTTTGAGCGCAGCAAAAATAGCTGTTTTAAGTTTATGCTCTTTAATACGACGGAGTATTCCGGATAGAATTAGCATTACGATGATGGATGGTGCTGCTAAAAAAGTGGTGGCCACAACTGCTCCGGGTAATCCGGCAACGCCCACGCCAACATAACTAGCAGTATTCATGGCAATGGCTCCGGGTGTCATTTGTGCCAAGGAAAAGAAATCAAAAAACATATCGGGTGTCATCCAATTGTTCCTTTCTAATTCTTCAATGATAAGTGGTATCATGGCCATACCTCCACCGAAGTTAAATAGGCCAATTTTAAAAAATGAGATGGCTAAATTAAACAGATCCTTCATTACTTGGTTTCTCCTTCCTTTGTTTTTGTAATTATAGGTTCTAGAAAATAGATTCCTACTCCTGAAATTATCCCGAGTATGATGGCCATAATTGGATTCAGCCCCAAGAAAAGACCTAACAGAGCAGCTAAAAAGATAAAGAACTGCAAATGGTTTTTAATGCCTGTTTTAAAGAGTTTGTATACCGAATGAATAATCATTGCCACCAAACAGGCACGAATGCCTAAAAAGGCCTTTTGTACGTATTCATTGGTCATGCTATTTCCCATTAAGAAATATAAACTTGTAACAATAATCAGTGAAGGCAATATAATTCCGGCAGAAGCCAAAATACCGCCTAATATACCGCCTTGTTTATTGCCAATATAGGTAGCCGCATTAATGGCGATGGTACCTGGTGTCATCTGCGAAATAGAAAGTATTTCTAGGAGCTCATCTTTAGTAATCCACTTTTTATTTTCAATTAACTCGCGTTCTAGCAAAGGGAGCATGGCATATCCTCCTCCAAACATGAAGGAACCAACCTTTAAAAAGGATAAAAAAAGCTGGAAATTATCTTTAAATTTTAACATTGGAAAGGTGTATACAAATTTAAGACCAAGTGGGCCTTTTAAGTATTACTGAAACAAATTTATTTGTGTTACTTCAATATCCTGCTTGAGAAAGAAACCTGCGGTTTGCTTAAACTTATCGGCATTCTCGGTGGTATAGTATTGAACGCTTCCGCCACGAGTACATTTTTTATCCATCTTGGGGTGACGTTGCAAATAATCGACTAAACTATTGGCTACAATAGAACCTTGAGATAGAATATTGATATGCGCAGGTGTATACAATTTAATTTTATCCATTAACATGGGATAGTGCGTACATCCGAGTATAACGGTATCAATATCAGAATTCAATTGCAAGAGCTTCTCGATATGTTGCTTCACAAAATAATCAGCACCTGCTTTATTTGATTCTCCATTCTCTACTAACGGCACCCACATCGGACATGCTTCTTGGTAAACCTCAATATTACTTGATTGCTTTTGAAGTTCGAGTGGATACGATAAGGATTGTACCGTTCCTGTAGTTCCTAACACACCAACCATGGCTGTTTTTGTAATTTCAGCAACATACTCCACGCTTGGTCGGATAACGCCTAAAACACGCTTATTTGAATCTATATTGGGCAAATCCTTTTGCTGTATTGTCCTCAGCGCTTTTGCTGATGCTGTATTACAGGCTAGAATTACCAAATGGGCACCCATGGAAAACAATTCCTTTACTGCCTCTAATGTGTATTCGTAAACAATATCAAAAGAACGTGTACCGTAGGGCGCACGAGCGTTATCGCCTAAATAAATAAAATCATTATTAGGCAACTTTTTTCGTAATTCTTGAAACACGGTTAAACCTCCGTATCCAGAATCAAAAACAGCTATTGGTCCGCTTATATTATTCATTATATGGTACAAAAAAAGGATGATTATTAAATCATCCTTTAAATATATAGTATTTATTCTTTTTTACATTGTAGCTAACTTAGCTTTTACTAAGTCTTCAACATCTGTACTTTGAGCAGAATGGTAAACCACAATACGAGAGCTTACGTCGAAGATGTAAATGAAGCCATTATCAGCACCTACAGCATCAATAGCTTTTTGTACTTTCTCAATAATTGGCTGCAATAATTGTTGCTCTTGTTGTTGTAAGTTTTGTTGCGCTAATTGTTGGAAATTTTGAAGACGTTGACTGATTTCTTGGATTTCTTTCTCCTTAGTTGCACGAATTAACTCAGCTAACTCGTCTCTTTTCTCCATATAATCTTTGTACTTAGCATCTAACTCATCGTTCATCACCTTAAGGTTTTGATCTAATTTTTGAGCTTCTGCTTGAAGTTTTTGATCAGCTTCTAATTTTTCTGGTAATTCAGATACTAATTTTTGAATATTAAGGTGTCCGAATTTTAAGTCTTGTGCGAAAGTATTTGCGCTAAAAACGATTGCTGCAATTACTAATACTAATTTTATAGATTTCATTATTTCTTTTTATTTGATATCAATTTGATAGTTATAGTTACTAACTAACTTGATGATTAATACAACATTAAATTATAAACCCAATTTAGCTTTTACTAAATCAGATACATCAACACTTTTTTGTGATTTATAAACAGCTAAACCACCAGCTTCTTCAAATATATAAAGAAAACCATTCTCTTCACCTACTTGCTCAATTGCCGTAGTAACTTTCTCGAATATTGGTGTTTTTAACTCTTGCTCTTTCTTTTGAAGGTTCTGTTGTGATGTTTGGTAAAAGGCTTGAACCTTTTGGTTACCTTCTTGAATCTGAGTTTCTAGTGAAGCTCTTTCTTCAGCAGGCATTGTTTGTAAACGGTTCACATAATCCATTTGAATCGTTTTTAAAGACTCCTGCATATCAGTAAGTTGTGCTTCTAATTTAGAATACTCAGTTTGTAACTGCGTTTCAACAGATTTCAATTCTGGCATTTCGGCCAAAATAGCTTGTGTATTCACATGACCAAATTTCATTGGTGTTTGTGCTTTCACAGTGCTCAATCCGAACACAAAAACACATAACATTAATAACTTAAATATTTTCATTTATTTCAATTTAGCATTAGAACCTACATATCAGATATGCATTGTACATATTACAAATGTTCCTTTTGATTTTCAGATTAATATTAATTTTTATATCCTAATTTCTTTAGAATCTCATCACTCTTATCATACTTTGGATCAGAGAATAGCACAACTCCACCTGATGCTTTATCAAAGATGGCTGCGTAACTATTGTCTTCTACCATTTCTCTAATGGCATTGTAAATATCATCTTGAATTGGTTTTATTAAAGCTTCGCGCTTTTTACCTAATTCACCCTCTGGTCCGAAATATTTTGTTTGTAAAAGCCTCGCTGACTTTTCTTTATTAACAATCTCCTCTTCCTTTTTGATTTTCATCTCATTAGATAAAAAAACACTTTCGGTTTGGTAGTTCTTATACATAGTTTCTACCTCACTATAGATTGCTTCTATTTCTTTTTGCCATTTTTCAGATGCCTGATTTAATTGCTCATTGGCAGCTTCGAATGCAGGAACATTTTTTAATATATAGTCCGTATCTACAAAAGCATATTTCTGTGCATACATATTTACAGTACACAAAAGAACAACTAGAAAAAAGAATATTTTTTTCATACTTTATTTAGTTTAACATATTAAACAAGGTTACGTTGCAAAAATCAAACCACAATTAGAACTGTTGCCCAATTACAAAGTGGAATTGACTTCCATTGGCATTTGGATTTCCATAAACATCGTCGAAACCATACCCCCAGTCAATACCCATTAACCCAAAGATTGGCAGGAAGATACGAACACCAACCCCGGCGGATCGTTTCAGATCGAAGGGACTATATTGATCGAACTCACTCCAGGCATTACCTGCTTCAAGAAATGCCAATGCATATACTTGAGCTGAAGGTTGTAAGGTCAGTGGATAACGCATTTCAAAAGTCATCTTATTATAGATATTACCATCTTGCTGACCAAATTGATTATACGGAGTTAATGAATTATTACTGTAACCCCTTAGTCCAACAACCTGACTACCATACATATTAAAGCCAGACATTCCATCACCCCCTAAAGTAAACTTCTCAAACGGGGATCGAACATTTTTATTATAATATCCGAGGAAGCCCATTTCGTACTTGGCCATGATCACCAGTTTTTCTGCTTTATCGAGTGGCGTAAAAATGGAACCTTGCGTAGTCCATTTATGATATTCGATTAATTGGTATAAATCTTCTTGGGCTGCACTTCGCGTATCGTAATCACTTGAAGTTGCATCCGCATTTAATTTTTCATAATCCTTGTCGACAAACATTGACCATGGCGGAGTAAACTCAACTCCAATATTAAATGTTGAACCTCTACGAGTATATAAAGGATTATCAATAGAGTTACGAGATAACATTACTTTGAAATGGAGATTTTGGGAAATTCCATTTTCCATAATAAAATACTGCCAGTTCTTAAGATCATATACTTGGTAACTTGCTTCTGTATAAACCGAGAACCAATCATCAGGCCATGATAAACGTTTTCCAAATCCAACAGAAACTCCTGTTGTTTTCATATGTTGATCAATTTCTGACTGATCGTAAATATAATTTGGATAACCACCATAACCATAACCTCCACCTAGGCCACTATTATAATATGGATTGTTATAACCTGAGCTACTTGAAACTCCACTTTGAATTGAGTGATAAGCAGATACACTTAATGAGTTTGGTTTTTTACCACCTAACCAAGGCTCAGTAAATGAGATACTATATGATTGGAAAAATTTACCATTAGTTTGTGCTCTAAGCGATAAGGTTTGTCCATCTCCTGTTGGTAGTGGTCTCCAAGCCTCTTTATTAAAGAAGTTTCTCACAGAAAAATTTGTAAATCGTAAACCAAGAGATCCTACAAACATACCTGCACCCCAACCTCCGGATAACTCAATTTGGTCATTTGCTTTCTCTTCTAGATTATATACTAGATCTACAGTACCATCTTCTGGATTTGGATTTACCTCAGGATTAATATTTTCTGGATTGAAATGACCCAATTGAGATAATTCTCTAATTGTACGAATTAACTCAGACTTACTAAATAACTGTCCTGGTTTAGTTCTAATCTCACGACGCACAACATGTTCGTGTGTTTTTGTATTACCATTAATAACAATATTATTAATAGTAGCTTGCTTACCTTCGTATATTCTCATCTCCAAATCAATGGTGTCGCCATATACGCGAACCTCAATGGGTTGAATATTTGAAAATAGGTAACCATTATTCATATATAAGTTATGAACAGCATCGTCATCTTGAAATAAACGCTCGTCTAATAACTTTTGATTGAATACGTCTCCTTTTTGTAAACGGAGTACGGCGCTCAAATAATCTCCAGGATATATACTATTACCTATCCAAGAAATATCTCCCAAGTAATATTTGTTACCCTCCTCAACTTTTACTTTAACATCAACAGTATTATCATCATTTCTTGTAATTGAATCGTATTCAATTACCATATCACGATAACCTAATTCGTTATACTTGTCAATTACGGCAATTAAGTCTTCTTGGTACTGCTCATCTATAAATTTCTTGGTTCTAAAGAAGTTAAGGATCTTACCTTTCTCATTGGTTTTCTTCATAGCCCTATTTAGCTTGCTGTCAGAAATAACCTCATTACCAATAAATTCGAGAGTTCTTACTTTTACTTTCTCCTTTTTATCAACAGTAATATCAAGATAAACGTGGTTTACTTTAGCTGTATCATCCTTTTGTACAATACGTACCTCGGTGTTATAGAAACCTTTTGCTACGAAATAATCTGCGATATATTTTTCCGATCTAGTAATTAAGAATGGTGTTACCTGATTACCCTTCATCATGGCTACCTTTTCAGCCACAGTTTCCATTTCTGATTTCTTTAAGCCATAATAGTTGATGTCAGATAAACGTGGTCTTTCTCTCAACTTGATCGTAAGCCATATTTTCCCTTTCTCTGTTTTATCAGCTAAAATCTTCACGTCCGAAAAAAGTCCGTGTTCCCAATATTTCCGTATTGCTTCTGAAATTTCTTCACCTGGGATATTTAACTTCTGACCAACCGCTAACCCTGAAAGATTAACCAATATTTTCGGATCATAGTTCTGTATTCCCTCAACATTTATGTCTGCTATTTCGTATGTGCGAGGTGCACCAGAGTAGCTAATATTCGGGACATTTTGTGCCTGAATATTAAATGCGGTAAATAATAATATGGAAATATAGATTAGTTTTATTTGTTTAAGCATTGCTATACTCTCTATGTATCATTGTTATTTATAATTGTTCACTAGTTTTGCCAAACCTTCTTTCTCTACTTTGATAGTCGAATAAAGCTTCGTAAAAATTTTCTTTTGTGAAATCAGGCCAAAGCACATCACAAAAGTATAACTCTGCATAAGCTAGCTGCCACATTAAAAAGTTACTTAAGCGCAACTCTCCACTTGTTCTAATCATTAATTCAGGATCTGGAATACCGCCAGTTGTTAATCGTGATGAAAATAGGTTCGCATCGATTTCATCAATATTTAAATCATTACTCTTAACAGACTGAGCAATTGACTTAACAGCCTCCGTAATTTCCCATCTTGAACTATAGTTTAATGCTAAATTTAAAGTTAGTCCGGTACAGTGATCTGTATTTTCAATACACTCTTGTAACTTCTTTTGCACCTTTTTAGGCATATTATCAACACCTCCAATAACCTTTAACCTTACATTGTTTTTAACCAATGTTTCAGTTTCGGCACTAATTGTAGATACCAACAAAGCCATTAGGGCATCAACTTCTAATTTAGGCCTATTCCAATTTTCCGTTGAAAATGCGTAAACAGTTATATATCCTAATTCTAATTCTGCTCCTGCCTCTATAACTCTTTTTACCGCCTTAACACCATGTTTATGACCAAACATACGGGAATTCCCTTTCTTTTTGGCCCATCTACCATTACCATCCATAATGATGGCTACATGTTGGGGTAATTTATTTTTTATCAGTTCGTCTTTTACTGACATATCAATTTCTTTGCCTTATCGTTTAAAACCTCCGTTACATTGGCCCTTACGCTTAAACATGCTATAAGTTACCATTACTCCTGCAAAAGAGTACCAATCATTATTATGCACTCCATTATTTGAACCAAACCCATATGGATCGTTAGGATTAATAGGTAAGTTATGTCCAACTACGTCTAAGTCATCCACAAAAGTTTTTCTAAAACTCCACTCTAAACCTACCCTAAACCTATTATTTAACTTATACTTGAGCCCTGCTCCGAATGGCAAAGATAATATAAAAACTGTTTCCTCAGAGTAATTTTCAGGTTCTGTACCAAATCTTTTATAAGCAGTAGTTCCAAGGCCAACTGAAACATAGGGTGTCCAATTTGAATTTTTATCGAACCAATGATCATACGACAAAAAATTAAACTCTAATTGAATTGCTGCATCTCCAATCGGTCTATCAAATGAATATTCCACATTCCCCTCTGGAAAAACTATATCATTTTCGTGATAACTCCCCTTTAACCTTGCCATAGTGAGCGATCCTTTTACAGCATATCTATCATCAATTACATAACGACCAACTCCGCCCAATGCGAGTGAAGAATTATTGAACTGCTTACTCGGGTTTAAATCGCCTAAGTAATAAGAAGCCCCTACAAAACCACCAATCTCAATTCTATCTTGAGAATAAAGCTTATTGAAACCTGATTGGAACACCAATATGCAGATACATACAGAAACACTTAATAATGCTTTATTTATTCTATATGTATTTACAATACTGTTACTCTGCATTTTCTGCTTTAATGTTTTTAACAAAGTGTACAAATGTAATATTTTAATACAAAACTCAATTTTATAAAGCTTGATTTTTGGCCCTTAAACTAGCCTTTAACCTAACTTTAACTAATTGCAATAATCTTATATAGTTATAATAGATATAACCCTAATTGTATAATAATATTGTATTAATATTTTTGCTTTATGAAGTATACCACAAAACTCCCCTAGTAATGAAAGGTATCAATACTTAGTAATTTCTTTTATCTGCTCCCCACATCAGTTTGTTTCTCAAAGTCTGATTGTAGCTTATCCCTGGCAAATCAACAACAGATATGCTAAAATCTGCCTTTTTTACTCTAAGCTCAATTGAATCTTCAAAAACAACACTTCGCGAATCTAGTGATGCCAGAAACTTATCAGCCCTACCTTCAACCTTGAGTGTTATTTGCATATCGTTGGGCACAATAATAGGCCTTACAGTTAAATTATGCGGTGCTATAGGATTAATTATAAAACTTTTAGAGGATGGATGAATAATAGGGCCACCTACACTT
Organism: Saccharicrinis aurantiacus; assembly: GCF_947489045.1. Lineage (NCBI taxonomy): Bacteria > Pseudomonadati > Bacteroidota > Bacteroidia > Marinilabiliales > Marinilabiliaceae > Saccharicrinis > Saccharicrinis aurantiacus. Next base: position 71,421 of record NZ_CANLCN010000005.1, on the reverse strand, counting down.
AACGAATATGCAGTAGAGCCAGTTGGCGTTGCAATAATAAGCCCATCGGCCCAATAAGAATTTAACAACTCACCATTTAAATAGGTATGAATTGTTACCATTGAGGCACTATCACGCTTTTGAATTGTTAATTCATTTAAGGCAAAGTTTAAATCGCCAAATAAACCGGCGTCCGTTTCAAGGCACAATAAGTCAAGTTGTTTATATTTTAAGTTTCCTGAAAATATGTAACTCAAAGCACTCTCAATTTCTTCTTTTGCCACATCCGCAAGAAACCCAAGGCGCCCACTATTTATGCCTAATATTGGAATGGAAGCATCACGAACTAAAGTTACAGCTTCTAAGAATGTACCATCGCCACCAACACTAATAAACACATTGATATCAGATAATTCTGCACGAGAATTAAAGGTACCATCAACCTTAATAGCATCAGAATCTAGACTCTGTATGAAGTCGTAGAAATCACTATAGATAATAATTTCAGCCCCACGCGAGCGAAGTTCATTGCATAGAAACAAACAGTGTGGAAGAAAACTAGGTGAAAATTGTTTACCAAAGATGGCTATACGCATAATTCAGTTTACCTTAATAATATATCGCAAATGTAGAAAGTAGATTTATTTCATCAAAGTAATAAATCATATTATATCGCAAAGCAGCACATTGTAATTGCGTATGAATTATAAAGACATATTGACGTGAATATAAAAACCACTTTGTCCAAATTTATTTATGGCATAGTTTACACTCAATACTCTATCGTAATAAGTGACCATATCAATACCCAATCCATAACTATATAAAAATGTATTACTCATAAAGTTACTTGGATCTTGATTAGCATCATATACATATCCTGTATCGAAGAAAGTACGAAGGTAAAAGGCATAATGTAGTTTCGAAAACTGCTTTAATGGTATAAATTTCAGGTTCGCGGTTTGGGTTGGCACTAACTCAAAAATTACTTTTTGCTTTGAGTAAGCATAGCTTGTTCCGCGTATTACATTATACTCATATCCATTTAAAAACTCACTGGTCCCTAAACCCTTATTAAAAACAAATGGATTGTCTTTTGATGAACCATATTTACTACCAAACTGCCATCCATAGTAAAACCGTTTATGAATATTACCAAACTGGAGATATTCAAGCTGTAATGCTAAATCGTTATAGGTACTGGTAAAAATACCAAACCCACTTTTTAAAGCACTTGCCCTTAATAGATTTCCGCGCAATGGAAAAACCTTAGAATCTCTATAGTCGATACTGTAACTATACTTTAAACTTAAAAATTCAAGTGAAGTATTTCCATCAAGCAAATAGTCGGGGTTTAATTTAGCAACTGTATCAGCAATGTGTATGGCGTTATAGCCAATATTAACACTATGACGATTTACATGATTGCTTCTATATTTAAAAAGTACATTCACTAAGCTTTCCTGCTGAGCAAAGCCACTTTCTACTTTTATTACATTATCAACATTATTTAATGTATTATAAGATACTTGTGCATTGGCACGATACCTAAGCATAGCTCCCCACCCTAATTTGTAATTGTAATCTGCTGACTCGTATGACAAATCAAATTCATTTAGAAAACCCAGTCTAATTTTAAAGCGAACAATTTCGTTCATACCCCTAAAATTTTCCTTTTTAAGATACAAGCCATAATTAATTCTTGACCAATCCCCAGTCTTAAAAAAGGTACTTAGATTCCTATCCCCTTGTTCTAAAATTGGCAATGCCCACAAATACCATCGTTCATCAACTTTAATATCCATGTAAAGCTGTTCTTCATCGGTAAGCCAATAATTGATATACACAAAGTTAAAGAGAGAAGTATTGTTTAAGTTGTTCTTTGATTGAAGGATTTGATTATGCAGGTCCTCCTTTACAATAGAATCGCCAATATGAAAGAGTAGTTCGTTATAAATTATTTTAGCCTTTGTTTTTTCGTTACCCGAAAGAAATATTTTTGTTACAACAAGAGTATCCTTGGCCTCGGTGAGGTCAATTTCCATAATACTGTCTTTACCTTTTGCAGATGAAAAGGCACCATAAAATAATAGAAAAAACAATAATATGAACTCCGGTTTATTTGTAATAAAACATTTTAACAAAATATATTAGGCATAACTAAACATTTAAATACCTCAATAAGGCATCATAATTTTTCTTGATAACTTCGTCTACTGCATTATACTCAGAATAAGAAGCCAAAACAGTATACTCGTACCGATCAAAGGCATTTAAAACGGGAGAGATATCTTCACGGTTCAGCTTAATGGTTATTTTTAAAAGTGATTCACTTTCGTGTTGATTTACATAAAAACTTAGCACCTTAGCTTCTGCATCTTCAATTATTCTTGCAATTTCTGAAATGGAATAATCATGAACTGGAACTTCAAGTTCAATGATTCCACCTGGTGCATGAGCATCAATTAAACTGGCAAATTCCTTCAGTAAATCAGATTGGGTAATCATACCCAAATACTCCTTATCCCTTGATAAAACGGGAACCCCAGTTAACTGAAGCCTTGATGCCAACTCAATAACACTATATATGTGTTGATTATCATAAACATAAGGAAACGTTAGTGAAAGTTGATGATTTCCTAAGGCTTGATCGGGTTTATTTAAATCAAAGATATCGGTATCAGCTATTAAGCCTAAAAACTCAGTATTGTTAACAATAGGAAGATGCGACACCCTAAATACTTCCATCCAATTAAGGGCATCCAAACCTGTATCTGAAGTTTTCAATGCTGGTATTAAATCTGATATTAAATCCTTTGCTAACATATATTACTTATAAAAATACTCTTACCTTTGCGATTAATTAAAGCCTCTATTTTTAAACGAGACTCAGCTTAAATTTACTTTCATATAACTAAACAACCAAGATATATATAGGTTTATTTAGTAGTTTTAGATTAATGAACTGAGTATCATGATTAACAGTGATTAATGACAAAATTAAGCGTAAACATAAATAAGATTGCCACTCTTCGAAATTCAAGAGGTGGAGTAATGCCAAATGTGGTAAAAGCAGCTACTGACGTTCAACTTTTTGGCGCCGATGGTGTAACTGTTCATCCTCGACCAGATGAGCGACATATTAGATATCAGGATGTAAGAGATATTTCTCCGATTATAAAAACGGAATTTAATATTGAGGGTTACCCTAACAGAGAATTTATTGATTTAGTAAAAAGTGTAAATGCTCATCAGGTAACATTAGTTCCCGACCCTCCTGAAGCCTTAACCTCAAATGCTGGTTGGGATACCATTGCTAATAAAAGTTTATTGCAAGATATTATTGCTGAATTTAAAGAAGCGGGTGTAAGAACTTCAATATTTATTGATACCGATTTAAAAAATATTGAGAACGCTGTTGAAACAGGCACCGATAGAATTGAATTATATACAGAACCTTATGCAACTGATTATCCCAATAACAAAGAAGCTGCAGTAGCACCTTTTGTTGAGGCGGCTAATTTGGCACACAAACTTGGGTTGGGTATTAATGCTGGGCACGATTTAAGTTTAGAGAACTTAAAATTCTTTTCTGAAAACATTCCGTTTTTAGATGAAGTATCTATTGGCCATGCGCTTATTTGCGATGCTTTATACATTGGTTTAGAAGAAACTGTTAAAGCCTACAAGGCACAATTAGTAAAGTAAATGTCGGTTCAGTTATTTTATCGTAAGTTAGGCGAAAATGGGGCTCCACTTATAATTATCCATGGACTTTATGGTGCTTCGGATAATTGGCTCACTATTGCCAAACAGCTTCAGGACAGGTTTAGAGTTTATATTGTTGACCAACGTAATCATGGTCAGTCGCCACATACCGAGGAGATGAACTATGATGTAATGGCCGATGATATTAAGCAACTAATGCTTGATGAGAATTTGGATACGGCTACCATTATTGGACACTCGATGGGAGGAAAAACAGCAATGACTTTAGCGCTAAAATATCCTGAGTTAGTGGATAAATTGGTGGTGCTTGATATTGCTCCAAAATCGTATGGCAACTTTAGTAATTATGCCAAAATAACCAACGATCATCAAAATATAATTGACGCTCTTTTATCGGTTAAACCCGATGAATACAAAAGTCGCAGTGCTGTTGATAAGTATTTAGCTCCAAAAATAACCAATACAATGGTGCGTTCATTCTTGTTAAAAAACATCACTCGAAATGCAGATGGTACTTTAATGTGGAAATTAAACATTAAAGTATTGGCCGAAAATTTGGAGCTGATAATGGATGGATTCTCTGATAAGAACTACAAGGAGTTTGATTTTAACAAAACCGTGGCTTTTATTAATGGCGAAAAATCGCCCTATATTCTTGAGGAGGATTTACAGTTGGTTAGAAACTTATTTCCATCGGCACAAACTGCCACTATTCCTAACGCAGGACATTGGTTACATGCTGAACAACCGGAGTTATTTTTGAAAACATTGCTGTATTTTATTGATTAATTTTTGCTGATGCAAAAGTGAAATACCCTATTGCATAGCTGCAATCGGCGATTACAAAAGTGCAGTTTTTTACAGAAAACATAGTTTATGCCAATGCGCCCAGATAGCAGCGGCAGCCCTTTGTTGTTTTTGCTTAGCAGAACTTAGCTGGCGGATGCGACTTTAGGAGCACACGCACCGCTTAGTAATGCTTGCAAAAAACAAAAAAGGCTAGAGCGAATAGCTGGATAAAGCGCCCCAATTATAACAAACATGGTTAAATTGAGCGCTGAACGTAATCGTCTTCAATTAAGGGTTTGCCCATGAGGCGCAGAAGCAATTGGGCTGTGGCAAGCACATCTTTTTCGCAATAAATGGCAATTCTATCCAAATCGTTATCTTTATAATACACGCTAGCTACTTGACTACCGTCGATATCATCTTTGGGTGTTGGAATGTTAAAAATGGCCGTTAAAAGACTAAGCGAGGTATAGTGTTTATAATCGCCAAATTTCCAAAGATCGAGGGTATCGATAAACTTAACTTCCCAAGGCTTTTTGCCTGCAATATCGAGGCACTGCGGCAGTTTTAGCCCATTGATGAGCATGCGACGCGCAATGAATGGAAAGTCGAATTCTTTAGCATTGTGCCCACACAAATTGTTATCAAAGTTTTTTTGCATAAAACCTTCGAGCATATTTGAGAATTCAATGAGTAATTGCTTTTCATCGTGGCTAGCAAAACTTTTTACTTTAAAATGCATTTCGCCTTTTACCCAGTGTATGATGCCGGCTGAAATGCAAACTATTTTTCCGAACTCGGCATATATACCAGCACGCTGATAAATATCGGCAGGAGTTTGTTCTTCCTTTAAGAAGAATTCGGCTTTTTTATCCCATAGCTTTTGAAATGTTTCGGGCACATCGCTATAATTGGCGTGTTGCGGAACAGTTTCAATATCGATAAACAGGATATTCTCGGGCTTTAAATTGTTTAGCATAATTGAGTTTTTGAATGATAAATATAACAATTGAATTGCAATTTGAGGCGAATAGACCTTTGATAAATTTGCTACTTACGCGATGAAATATTCTATATTTGCAACAATATTTACCTATGAAATTGATAACATGATTAAACACGTAGTACTATTTAAACTTAAGGATTTTGAATCAGCCGAGGCTAAAGCTGATAAATTAAACGAAATTAAAATGGCATTAGAAGGTTTGCTAGGAAAGATAAGCGAACTAAAAACCATTATTGTGGGAATTAACTGTAACGAAAACGAGAGTTTTGATTTTGCGCTTGAAACTACTTTTGAATCAATGGAGGCAATGGATGTTTATGCAAAACACCCTTTACATGTAGCTATTGTTACTGATATTATTAAACCTTTTGCCGAAAGCAGAGCTTGCGTTGACTACCAATTATAAGCTAAATATGATGACTAGACAGCTCTTCGTTATTGTTTTGTTTGCGCTGATTATTGGATGCAAGCAAAACAATAATATAAGTATAGAACCAAGTAACCCTCTGATTAAATATGTTGGTAGAATTGATTTTTCAGATGCCAATGCACCCGAAATATTTTGGAGTGCAAGCGAAATTGAAATTCAATTTACAGGTACTTCTGTTTCGGCCACTTTAGTGGATGAAAAAGGTTTAAACTATTTTAATGTAGTTATTGATAAAGATTCTGTTTATCCGCTAAAGCTGGATAAGGGCAGTAAAACTTATTTACTGGCAGAAAAGCTTGATGGTAACATTCCGCATACCATTGAACTTATTAAACGAAATGAATTTAAAACGGGTAAAACGGCTTTCAAGGGTTTTTATATTGAAGATGGAGAGTTATTACAAACCGCAGCTAACTCGGGCCGCTTAATTGAGTTTTTTGGCAATAGTATTACCTCGGGATATGCTATTAACGACAATACTGGGGGTGATTCGCCCGACAGTACTTACACCAATAATTATGCGACTTATGCTGCATTAACGGCACTACACTTTGATGCGGATATGCATGCAACAGTGCGCGAAGGAACGGGTATTATGGTGAGTTGGCACGAGCATATTATGCCAGAGATTTACAATAGAGTAAATCCTTACGACTCAACCAGTATTTGGGATTTTAAGAAGGCAACCCCTCATTTGGTGGTAATTAATTTAATGCAGAACGATAGTTGGATTGTAAAACAAAAGAATTACCCTGAATTTATCCGACGTTTTGGCGATACTGCTCCAAGCCCACAAGAAATTATTAAGGCTTACGCCGATTTTGTTGCTTTAGTAAGAGCGGAATATCCGAATACTCCTATAATATGTGCCCTTGGAAGTATGGATGCCACAAAAGAAGGTAGTGAGTGGCCGGGTTATATTAAATCGGCTGTGGCTTCGTTAAATGACAAGGCCATTTATACGCACTTTTTTAAATACACTAATAAAAAGGGGCACCCTAGAGCTGATGATAATAAAATAATGGCAGAAAGCTTAATTACTTTTATTGAAGATACTTTAGCTTGGAAATAATATACAAAAAAAATCCTCAATTTGTATTGAGGATTTTAATTAGCGTAGATTCTAACTTAGTTTAGTTTTCTAACAGAATGTCTATCAACCCACATGTTACCGTGTGCAGACTTCCACATAACTCTTGTTTTGGAAGTTTTGTACAATTTTGAATCAGATTCAGTTTTTGCTACCTCGGTACTTGGAGCTTTTGCAGCTTTTGCTCTTGGACGTGTGTTTGTTTTTGCTTCAACACTTACAGCTGTCATTCCTAAAACAGCTAATGCTAATAATAACTTTTTCATACCTGTGCTTATTAATTATTTTCTGATATGATGTTACGCAAATCCCGTACCTAAGATACTTTACAATACACTGCTATACAACACATTAAAATCACACTTAGGGTATGAGTTAGAAAATATATTATTCTACATCATCTAACTACATTTACAGCATAGCTACTTAAAAAAATAACAAACTTTAAGAAGTTGTCACCTCAATAAAAACTAGGCGAATGATAGAAACTAAAAGAAAAAAATATTTGCATTTTTATTAGAACTACCTACAAATACACTCCAAAACCACACGAGAAGAGGTTATATTGTGGATTTGCAATACGAAGATGCTCATAACTTAATGAGAATTTCCACCTTTTAATATGGTAGCTTGCCCTCAATTCTATTGTATTTACATTTTGAGTATTTATTTTACTCCATAAAAACTCTGAATATATACTCACATTATTGATTGCAAAACTCTCTAAATTAAAACCATAAGTAAAGCCCCATTTATTAACACCTGAAGCAATATAATCAGCCCCTAAGGAATACCCTAAATTAAATATTGGAAAACGAATACGATCATATGCCAATGTTGCATGAAAAAGAGAAAGATGCTCATTGCCTCGATCAGGTAAAACTTCGAGTAGCTCGCGATAATCGGCCTTTATATATAAATACTTAGTGGGACGAAACTTTACATTCAGATGGTTACCATATATAGATTCTGTATTTGCAAAAAATGAATTGTGAATATCAATACGAACCTTTTGTACTAAATCAGAACCGGCAATGGCACTAATATAATTACCCGTTTTAAAATCTACATAAGGGTATGTAGTAATGCTATTATGTAAATGATATTCCTTACCGTATAAGCCAACGGTACTCACATAAACTACACCTGCCACAGCTTTTACAAATAGATCGGCAAAAAAATTATCGGAATACTCCTCATCAAAGAAACTTGAGCCAGAACCGCCTGAATGCTGTTCGTAAACTATAGGTGATTGCGAGGATGATGACTGGGATCCTTGTTCTACTTGATCTTTAGAGGTTTTTAATTTACTCTGGGCTGATACATTAAAACCAATTGCACAAACAATTAGTAACGAAACGGTTATTTTAAACATTAGATTAGGGTAACTGATTCAAACAAAAAAAGCCCTCAGTAAACTGAAGGCTTTGCAATATAATTGATTTATTTTATAAATCCGAAGAGTAAATAGCTTGTGGCAGCTCGCGTAAGTTATACTGATTTGCCATTACTTCGCCATAAGCACCCGCTGAACGAATGGCAATTAAATCACCACGTTTGGTTTCTGGTAGAGTAACAGCCTTACCGAAACAATCGGATGACTCACAAATAGGACCCACCACGTCGTACTTCTGATCAGCACCCAATGAAGTAAGATTATCTATTTTGTGATAAGCTTGATACAAAGCCGGACGAATTAAATCGCTCATACCTGCATCAACAATAGCAAATGAAGTATTTACACCTTCTTTCACATAAATAACTTTACTCATTAAAGTTCCGCACTGCGCAACAACTGAGCGGCCTAATTCAAAGTGAACTTCTTGTCCTTCCTTAAGCTCTAAGAAATCACCGAACACTTTAAAGAATGCTTTAAAATCAGGAATTGGGTTTTCCACTGGCTTTTCGTAGTCAATACCTAATCCTCCACCCACATTAATAATCTGCGGGAAATAACGATTCTGCTCAAACCATTCTTGTAGCTCGTTTACACGAACACACAATTGTTTAAACGATTCTAAATCCTGAATTTGAGACCCAATGTGAAAATGAATTCCTTTAAACTCAACATTCTTAAGGTCTTTAAATTTGGCCATTACTTTTTCAAGATCCCAAATATAAATTCCGAATTTATTCTCCTCTAAACCTGTGGTAATATAATGGTGTGTATTTGCTTTAACATTAGGATTTATCCTTAAAGCAATACCTGCAACTTTACCTGCTTTCTCAGCTAATTCATTAATTACTTCTAGCTCAGGAATCGACTCCACATTAAAGCAACCAATATTATTATTTAAGCCAATATTAATTTCCTTATCTGATTTACCAACACCTGCAAACACTACTCTATCTGAAGTAAATCCTGCCTCTATAGAAGCGGCAACCTCATTCCCACTTACACAGTCAGCACCAAATCCGAACGAATTAATGGTTTTAAGTATACGCTGATTGGCATTAGCTTTTACCGCGTAATGAATATGGTAATTGTATTTTTCCGATTCCTTTTTAATGGTTCTGAGGGTATCATCCAACAAATCCATATTATAATAATAAAAAGGAGTTTCTATCTCTTGCAGTTTATTTAACGGAAACATGCTCATTCTCTTCTGCTATTAAAACAAATTGTTATTTAGCACATTAAGTGCCTCTTTTTTAAATTGACTCTCGATAACTACAGAAACATTAAAGTTACTTCCTCCATATGAGATCATACGAATAGGAATTTCTTTTAATGCCTCAAATATTTTATTGGCATGACCTTTTGTATCACTTACTAAATCGCCAACAATACAAACGATAACCTGGTCTGTACATACATCAACCGTTCCAAACTTCTTTAAGTCGTCAACTATTTCATGTACATGTTTATCATCATCAATAGTTATAGATACACCCACCTCTGACGTTGATATCATATCAATAGGCGTTTTATAACTTTCAAATATTTCAAACACCTTACGCAAGAAACCGTATGCTAATAACATACGTCCCGACTTAATTTTAATTACAGTAATATTATCCTTTGCAGCAATGGCTGTAATACGTCCTTTCTGCTGTTGCGATGAAATTAATGTACCCGGTGCTTCAGGTTCCATTGTATTGAGCAATCGAACGGGGATATTGTTTACCTTGGCAGGTAAAACACATGTAGGATGCAATATTTTCGCTCCAAAATAGGCCAACTCTGCAGCCTCATCAAACGATAAGTTGGTAATAGAATACGTTCCCTCTACAAAACGAGGGTCATTATTGTGCATCCCATCAATATCTGTCCAAATTTGAATTTCAGTAGCATTAAGAGCTGCTCCAACCAAACTAGCAGTATAATCACTACCGCCACGTTGCAAATTATCTATTTCTCCAAAAGCGTTTCGAGAAATAAAACCTTGTGTAATATATATTTCTGCCTCTCCTGCTTTTTCTAATTCTTTTTGAATATTCTCTTTGATATAAGCAGAATCAGGTTCTTGATTCTTATCAATACGCATGAAATCAAGCGCTGGCAATAATGCCGACTTCTCTCCTTGCTCTGCTAAATAATAATGAAACATTGCTGTTGATAACAATTCACCTTGAGCTAAAATAGCTTTCTCTTCGTGAGCAGTGAACATATCAATGGTAAAGCTTTTTATATAATCAAAATGAGAGTTTACCAATTCCTTAGCCTTTGCCTTGGTTTCTTCCTTGGTGTATAGCAATTCAATTTCTTCGTAATACTTTTGTATTAAACCCGAAATTACTTCATTGGCTCCGTCGTTATTCTTTTTATACAAGTAATTTGCAATTTCAACAAGGCTGTTTGTTGTGCCACTCATTGCACTTAAAACAACTACTTTCAAACTTCCATCACAAACTAAAGAGGCTACTTCTTTCATTCGTGCGGCTGACCCTACAGATGTACCTCCAAACTTTAAAACTTTCATATTTATTAGACATTAGAATTAAGACAAAAACAAATTGGCAACTTATTTACACCTAAGTTCATTTTATGTCCCAATGATTTCATTATAATCAAACTTAATTAATTGATACAAAACTAAGAGATTCTTTTTTAATATCTATAAAAGGAAATAATAAAAACAAGAATATCACAAATTGTTAAATATTTAACACATGTTGGAATATTATTCATAATCACGACAAATGGAATAAACCTAAATTACTCGTGCAAGTAGATGTAATAATTTAGTCTATATTATTATATACAGTTTAATAATTCACAATAGTATTTTTTGCCATTTTAATTGAAAATAAAGACAAATAAAAAACATCCATGAATGGCAAGCTCTATAGATAATAGTACCTACAGAACATAATGCATTTAAAAAACCAATATTTGGAATTCACCCCCCCAAACGAGTCCTAATTTCTGCCTAACAATGATGCTAACCTGACCTATTTTTAGAATCTGATTTTTACAAAAGAACATATGATGAAATACTTACTTTTTGCAATACTCAGTTTTATTGCACTTGCTAACATTGAAGCAACTAATTTGATTCCAGATCCAAGTTTTGAAGAAGGTACTGTTTCTGGCAGCATTAAAGATCGCTATAACTATTCAAGCTATTGGCCCCTGTGGCGTGCATGGCCGCAAATTGGTTTTGAAGTTGATACGGAAACAAAGAATTCAGGAGTACGATCTCTTAAAATTATTAACACTGAATATGAGACCCATGCTATTCCGTCATTTAGGTGTCAGGCTTACCCATCATTGGAAGCCAACTCAACTTACACTTTCTCGTTTTATTACAAAACAGACTTGGACAGATCAAGTACAAATTTTAATCTTACCCTAAAAAATGGTACCCAGGAAAGCAATGCTCAAACCATTATTAAGGATGTAAGCATTGCAATTGATGCAGCGGCTAAAGATGGTTTTGTTTTATTAAGTGTAGAATTTGTAACAACTGATGTGGTTGATGCATTTACACCATATATACAAGTTCCATTTATGGATAAAGATGCATCAGCATTCTATCACATAGATGATGTATCCTTAATAAAAAAAATAGAAACTAAAAAAGCTTGGGCTCCTAGCCCTGCTGATGAAAGCGAAAAGGTTTCTGTAATTCCAACCTTAAGCTGGCAAGCTGGAGTTACTGCGGTAAAGCGTAATGTGTATTTTGGTGATGACATAAATGACCTACAAGAAGTAGCAACTGATATTACCTCGCTACAGTTTACGCCAACTAATGAATTAGAGTACGAAACTACTTATTATTGGAGAGTTGACGAGATTGAATCAGATAATACAACACACACTGGTGATGTTTGGAGCTTTACTACGGTAAGGTTTTACGATGTGTATATGGATATGATCAAAACGCAAAGTGTTGATTCTGATAACGATGTAAATTGGAAACAATTTGGCCCTGGAAATTCTGGTTTTGTTAACTTTTTACGTTATCACCCAACACGTGCTGGCCATTGTATGACATCGCCAGATATGCACAACACCTACCAAACCGAAGATAATGGTACAAGTTGGTACACGGTAAGAAATTACGACGAGAGCCCTATGTTCTCACGTTTATACGATATGTTTTACTCAACAAAAGATGAAAATTTTGGTATCGGGATTGAGTGTGCTCGCTTATTTACAAGCAATGATATGGGCAAAACATGGGATAACGTAAAAAACTGTCCTTGGTATACAAATAACAGTGATAGAGACGAGACACGCTCGTGGCACAGAAAAGTTTCTGCTGTAGGCTTAGACCCAACAGATGATAACACATGGTATGTAGGTGAAGGAAATTTTTGCAGAGGACAACAACAACTTTGGAGTTGTATAACTCAGGCAAATGGAGCCAACCCAACAGGAAATGAAAACACTTGGGATAGTGGAACCTGGCAAGGTAAAATATGGAAAACTACGAATGCTGGTGAAACATGGACTGAAGTATCTACGGGTTTAGATGACAAAGCACAATTCTCTCGTATTATTATTCATCCTGAAAATAATCAACTTGTATTTGCAGGTTCTCAAATTGGTTTATACAAAAGTACTGATGGTGGTGCTAACTGGACGAACATAAGCGATGGTCAGTTGGATAATGGTACCATTATGGATATGGATTATTATTACAATGCAACCTCAGGCAAATTTATATTATATGTTGCCGATCAGGTAAGATATTACCCAGATGGACAAACTACCAAGTGTGATGGTGGTATTTTTAAATCAACTGACAATGGGGAAACTTGGACTAATATTAACGGTAATTTAGGTCTAAACATCAATAAATTAACAGGAGGTGTGCCAAACAACTATTATCAATATATTGCAAAATGGTTTGGAATCTCCACTACGGCTGCACAAAGCACCTACCCAATTAAACCAACTGCTGCAATACAATATTTTAACTCTCTTAATGTAGACCAAAGTCAGGAAGACGTACTATATGTTGGTTTCTATCAAGCTCAAACACAGTTCTCGTTTACCCCGGGTCGCCTATGGCAAACTACAAACGGAGGCACCTCATGGATAAATATTGCACGTGACTACGCTCCTGCATGGGAGGCAGACAAGGAATACTGGGAGACCAGAAATAACCCGTACAATGATAATATGGAGGAAGGTCATGCTTTGTTCAACCAACAATGGAGCCAAAATTACCCATTACGTTCACTACGTTACTGTTCTGTTAGTCCGGTTAATGGCGACATCATGTTATTGTATGCTCATAACACATTTTTAAGCACAGATAAAGGAGTCACATTTAAACAGGTTGATGAAACTTATACTGCATCAGGTAACATTATGGGCAATGGAAATAGTAACCTTCCGGGACAATGTTTATGGCAAGATAAACGCTTGGGCGAAGGCGTTGCTTATTTCGGATCGGGTGAGCATCACTTATGGAAATCGACCAATGATGGTGTTGATGGAAAACAAGCTGCTCAGTTTTTACCTAGTTCACACGAGAGTGTATTTTCAGTAGTAACTCACCCTTGGGATGAAAATACAGTGTATACAACTTCAATGCGTCAGCATGATTTGGATAGAATTTATAAGAGTACCGATGCCGGAGAATCGTTTGAAGATTGGGGACGTGCAACACTTGCTAGTGAATGGATGCGTACCAACATGATTCGTATCGACCCTATCAATCCTGATAACATGTATTTTGGTGTTACCGAAGTTGCAGGTTCTGGTGGCGGAAGTGGTACCGATGGCCCTGATAAAGACAAAGAAGGTGGTTTCCATAAATCAACTGATGGTGGAAAAACTTTTGACCCTAGCAATAGTGGTATGCCTGATAAAGTGTGGGTACACGATATTGAGTTTGACCCTCGCGACGATACAAGAGCTTCGCTTTTTGCAGCTGCTCCTTGGAATAAGGAAAGAAAAGAAAATGGAGGTTTATACCACTCTACAGATAGAGGTGAAACCTGGACAGAGATCGAGGTAGCTAGTAATCTTGAAGGTATCAATAGTGTAACTTTTGATTATTCTGGAAGAATGTATGTAAGTGCTGGACGCCGAGAAGCCAATGTAAATAACGGTGGATTATTCTATAGTGATGATTATGGTACAACATGGATCCAAATATTTGATGCCCCGTATGTTGAATTCTTTGATGTATCTCCATTCAACAGAAATGTACTTACATTCTCGATGGGAGAATTAACCAAAAACCCTGGTATTTTCATGAGTTTTGACCGAGGTAAAACATGGAGTAAAAACAACCATGTAATGGGTCAACCAGATAATATCATGCAAGTTGAATTCGATTTACACGATCCTAGTTTAATGTGGGTAGCTGTTATGGGTAGTGGCTTTTACCGAGGAACAGTTACAGATGGTGATGATTTAAGAAAGATTACAGCAAGTCCAGGTACAGGAACATTGAATACAGAAGAGACACTCCAAATTGATGTTACAACAACCGAAAACTTAGGAACATTACAATACATCTCTGACAACCCTTCTGTTGCTGTTGTTGATGAAGATGGATTAGTAACAGGAATTAAAAAGGGGGCTGTTAAAATATGGGTTAGCTCTGAAGACGGTATATACTCAGACTTCGTTTATTTAGTTATTGATGGCGATGAAACCTCAGTTAAGGATAAGGAGCAGAACAATGCTATTTCAATATTCCCTAACCCGGCTAAAATAGGTCGTTCTGTGCATATTGTTTCTGAGAAAGCACCAATCGACAATGTTAAAATTTACACTTTAGCAGGTCAAGTAATACTAATGCAAAATGCATATAACAAAACAACCGATATCAATACAAATCAGCTACCAACAGGAACTTATATAATTAGAGTTCAGGCTGAAAAATATATTACTTCAAAAAAGCTTATTATCACCAACTAAAGTTGTTGACCAATAAATAATAAAACACAAAGCCTCACTTACATCTTGCGTAAGTGAGGCTTTTATTTTAAGAACTATTACCGTTATTCTAATGTAGCTTATTTCTTTTTCTTTTTGGCAACAACCGCAATACCTCCAATAGCAACCACAGCAATTACAATACCTATTACTACACCGTTTGAACTTCCCTCCTCCTCATCATCATACGCACTCTCATCATATAATACTGGAGCCATATCATCAATAGAAAGCGAATCGGTAACTGCATCATGATCTTGTGCAAAAGCGCTTCCTCCGGCTAACATAAGTACACTAAAAGTGGCTAACATTAATTTTGATACTAACTTTTTCATAATCTATAATTTAATTTATTAGTTATTTATTTTTTCAATTATTTCCTTTCGTAATTCAAGTGCAGGCCTATAATTAGTATTATGAACTAAACATTCATCAAGCAGACTTAATGCCTCAATATTTTTACCTTGATGCGCATTTAATTGTGCCCACGATAAGTAGGTTTGATAGCTCTTTGGGTTATTCTTTAATATCTTTTTATAATACTTAATGGCCTTTTTTTCATTTCCTTCAACACACTCAATTTGCGCCAAATAATAATAACTCGGCTCATAATTGGGTAACACATTTAAGCACTGCCTAAAGGCATGTTTTGCCTCTGATAAACTATCTAATTTTAAATACGATTTACCTAGGTTAATCCACGCTATTTCGTTTGCCGGATTCAAATGCGTTGCATTCTGCAGAAATGCTATAGCGGCGGCATACCTTTCCGCTTCGTAATTCTGTTTGCCATAAAAATCATCCTTACTTTGGCGTTTTACGATCACACAAACAGGCACTCCTTCTGTTTTTATAGATTTTATAGTCCCCATTGGGGGCCATATTTTCAGGTTGGTTTGGGATGGATCAATGGTGGTACGGTAAAAAACACCATAATCCCAATCTTTATTGCCCCTTTTATAATAGGGTGTATATATAAAGGATTCTACCTGCTTACAATTATCAAAATAATTATGAATATCGTAGTTTGAAGCAATCTTAACCTTACCATCCTCGTTATTCTCCAAATGCAATCTCAACCAACTAGAAGCCTCTCCCACACTGTGGTAGTAATAATCAATTTCGTATTGGTTGGTTAAAGATTTATAGGGCCCTGCCAAGCTATTAAAGTAGGTATACTCCAAAGGATGGTTCCGAATCATAAACAGCACTGAAGGCAATAAACACACTACAAATACTAGAGCAATTACTCCTTTAAAAGCAGTCTTTTTTATTCTCTCTACGACATAGACTAAACCCAAAGAAGCCATTACTGCCAATAATGGATAAATAAACAAAAAGTGTCGCCATCCTCCGTAAACATTGGCATTGGTTGCAAATAAATACAACAACGGAAATACTACCGAGAACAACAACACCAGTTTAGGAAATAGTGTATCGAAGCTCTTTTGGCCTTTAATTAAGGATACAAAAAATAGCAGCAGCAATGGAAAAATGACCAATGGAATGGTAATGGCCATAAACTTTGGAATATAGTACCACGGTAATTGATCGCTCCAGAATAGCTTACCTTCAAATAACTGACGGAGAATTACCGGGTAATGCGACATCATTTTCATGGATTTTAGCACATTTGCCAATGGATTTTCGAGGGCAAAAGGCCAAAATAACAAGGCTATAAAATAGGCTGCAGCTGCAATTACAAAAACATACATCCCATAAGTGAGTAATTCTTTTGAAGTAAGGGCTCTCTTTTTATACTGATATAATAAAAGGATGCCACTAAAAAGAAAAAAGTAACAAAACACCAATAAGCCACCTGCTCTAATACTTAATATAAAAGCCATGCTTAGCACTAATCCTATAATATGCTTACGCGATGGGGAATGGATAGATCGTTTCAACTTGAACATGTAATAAATAGAAGCTATATAACCTAAGGCGAAAGGAATATCTTTTAAATTATTGTAAGAATGCCCGATAAAACGAGCCGAGGCCGCCATTAAAATTACAGCAAAAATAGCTGCATTATACCCACCCATTTCAAGAGCTAGTAAGGCCACAAATAATATGCACAAAAAACCAAGCATAGCATTGCAAATATGACGGAATACATAAATATCTTCAACGCCAAATAATTGAGCCAACAGAGTAGTGAGGTTATCAAATGACTGTCCGTAATATTTTAAGTTAGTCACAGGGGTTTGCAGTGCAGTTCTATCCTCACCAAAACTTGTGTAATAATCAATTACCGTTTCGGCTTGTTTTAAATGCACTTGCTCATCACCCGAAATACCCGCATTGGTGCTAAGTATGGGCAAAGCAATAAATAGCAACGCCAACAGGGCAAACAGTATATATTTTTTATAAGTATAGCTGCTCATTTACTTATCAACTTTGGCTTTACTATGAAACTCACGAACCAAATAAATAGGCCTATTTTGCGTTTCGCGATAAATACGGAAAACATACTCTCCCAAAACCCCGAGGAAGAGCAATTGAATGGAACCAAAAAAGAAAATACTAGTTAAGGTTGATGACCATCCCAAAGGAGATAAACCCAAGAACTTAGAAGCTAAAATATAAATACCTGCCAAAAAGGAAACTACAATACCAAGCATTCCCATTATTAAACAAAACCGAACGGGCAGTTTCGAAAAGGAGAAAATAGCATCAAAAGCCAAACTAATCAGATTCCATGTACTCATTTTAGAATCGCCCACCTCGCGCTGATCGCGCTGATAAGATATGGTTGTGGTTCTAAAGCCAATAAAATGACGTAAGCCTGGTAAATAGCGCGTTTTCTCTTTTAATGATTTTAGTGCATCGGCAGCAGCCTTATTCATCATTGAAAAATTGCCAATGTGCTCCACATCCTCAAGTTCACTCACCTTACTAAACAAACGGTGAAACAACCAGGTAGCCACGTTTCGCGATTTATTAGATGCATTCGCTTTTCTGTAGCCGCTTACCACATCAAATTCTCCCGACTGTAGCATTTGATACATCTCGGGTATTAATCGTGGCGGATCTTGCAAATCGCCATCCATCAATACCAAATAATCGCCCTGCATATAATCGATACCTGCCGTATAAGCTGCCTGATGACCAAAATTGCGTGATAAATTTATCACCTTAATTCGGTGATCTGATTTCTGATGATTCAAGAGCATACCCATACTATTGTCCTTTGAGCCATCGTTTACAAACAGCAACTCAAAATCGGAGCCTGTGGCTTCTAAAGCAGAAACCGTTTGGCTTACCAACTCACCAATTAACGACTCCTCGTTATATATGGGTATTACTACTGAGATCATATTTTTTATAGTTTGTTAGTTTCTAGTCTTAATCGACTATTAGCCTAATATCACTTTTAAATGACACTATGACTGTTCGGATGCACGGAATGATATTTTTTCATGACGGAATGACTGTTTATATGTACGTTTTTTTACTTTTTCATGACAACATGCGTGTCTAGGTATATGTTATATCACTTTTTCATGACATTATGACCTTCTCACACCTTAATAGGATGCTCTAGGCGATCACAATGCCTATAAATGAACCTATTCAGTATAATTTTCACTATACATGGTAAACTTAATAATCAAATATAAACTGCTTCATTGGCAGGTACGAAGCAATCTTAAGACATTTTTACATTTTGCATCTCGCCTTGAGATGGCCATCTACCTGGCCATGACGAGGCGCTTAGGTATTAAAGCTCCTTCCACACATTACCCTCTTTATCGGAAGCAACAACATTACTAATAAACTTCATTCCCCTTACTCCATCCAATACAGTTGGAAATTCTCCAATTACATATTCATCGCCACGAATTGATTTAGCAGCCCCCTCGTATATATTTGCAAGCGCCTCATAAATTCCCTCTGGGTGCCCCGATGGCATAACATGACTGGCCTCGGCAAAAGCACTATTATAGGCATGCGCAGGTTTATACACCTTAGTGGGTTCTGAATCACTCAACATGTAAAGAAAATTCGGGTCTTCTTGGCTCCATTTTAAGCTGGCCTCTGAACCGTAAATACCTATGCTAAGGTTATTCTCTTCGCCGGCTGCCACTTGGCTCGAGCGCAATACACCCTTTATATTATCACCCAAGTTTAATAGCACAGTGCCATCCAAATCGAGCTGCACGTGCTCTTTTACATTGTTTAAATCGGCCAATACTTTTTTCACCTCTAGGCCTGTGGTATATTCTATCATATTAAAAGCATGCACACCAATATCGCCCATGCAAGAGCTCATACCAGCATGCTCAGGCTCTAGTCGCCATACCCCTGTAATGCCCGAATCGGTACCCTGAATAATAGAATTTACCCATCCCTGATAATACTGCGCATCTACCCTATGAATGGTTCCCAAGGCGCCCGACTTTACTATTTCCTTCATCTGGCGCACCATAGGATAACCTGTATAAGTGTGTGCCAAAGCAAAGGTTAAATTGGTTTCCTCTACAATTTTCTCCAATACCACAGCCTCATCAACAGTAAAAGTCATGGGTTTTTCGCAAATCAGATGAAATCCGTTCTCAAGTAATTTTTTAGCAGCCTCAAAATGTAAAGCATTCGGAGTTACTATGGCAACAGCTTGTATTCTATCTTCCTTATTCTGGGCTAATTCTCCAGCAATAAAATCATCCACCGAAGTGTAAACTCTATTGATATCTAGGTTTTCTTCCGCCGCAAATTGTTTCGACTTTTCATAATCGGAACTAAAAGCACCTCCTATTAATTGATAAGAATTGCTAATGCGCGATGCTCGGCGATGTGCATCGCCAATAAAAGCTCCCGGACCACCGCCAATCATTCCTAGTTTTATCTTTTTCATTGTTTTCTTTTTTTTCGGTTCTTTTTGGGGCCTCTTTACAAAAAGTTTTTGTTTTAATTAAAGCTTTAGTAAGACCGAGAAGTTGAGAGCTTCGCTCGAAAATCACTCGGCCGCACTTAAGCTTTAATTAAATAAGAAAACCTTTTGTAAAGCAGCCTTGATTTTCTTTGCTTACTTTCTTTCATCAAGGAAAGAAAAGTAAGTCGGGTTTGGGGTGAAACCCCAATACGTAACTAAAATCATCAACATAACTTAGTGCTTCTTCTTATAAGTAGAATACAAAATAACAAAGCCGACTATTAAAATAATTGGTAACACACCAATACTTTGCAAAGCTACTTTCTCATTATTCTCTTGCATAATTCTACCCATTACCGGCAAAAACATAGCTACTGAAACCATACCTGCTCCGCCCATTAAGGACATGCCAAGGGCACCACTTTTGGGGATATACTCAGCCACAAAACCAATCATGGTAGGCCAAAAGTAGGTTACCCCGATGGCAAATAATACAGAGGCTACAATTATTAAAATTGGTGTGTTCACCACACTCAAAGCATAAATTCCGATTGCTGAAAAAACAGCCGATAGCAATAGTACACCCACCGGATTCAGCCGATGTACCAATCCTCCTGCAAAGAAACGTCCCACAGCCATAATGCCTGTAATCAAGGCCAACATTAACATTTGACTTACACCTGCTCCGGCTAAAAGGGCATTTACCCATTGCGTAGTCACCAATTCAGTTGACGAAGTGAGCAACATAAGTGTAAACATTATTGGAAAAATCATACTGGTTTTACGCACCACCAAGGCCTCAATTGCTGATATTACAACAATACCGCCTATCAGAGCCAAATACATCCAGCCCTCGGGCAGATGAATAATATCAATGGCCAATAATATCATTAATGTGATAGATGCAATAATGGTAGCTGGCGCTCCGGTTGCCAATAGCATTTCTTTATAGGATACGCCACTTGAAACACGTTCAGTTTCGGGAATAAGTTGCTTAAAAAACAAGAAGCCATAAATAGCCAAAGGAATAAATAGAACTCCAACATATATTTGCCATCCAATGTGCATGGTATCCATCATGAAGTAGGCTAACAAACTACCCACTACAATACCTCCAGGAAACCAAACATGAAAGCGGTTTAACATGGTGGTTTTGTTGTTGGGAAATAATGTTGTGATCAGCGGATTAAAAGCAGCCTCAACACATCCATTACCCAAACCAATAAATACATTTGCGATAAAAAGAGTTTCCTTATCGTGTGCCATAATAAAAGCAATGGCTCCTATGAGGTGCAAAAAAAACGCAGCCCATACTACGGCCTTTGTTTTAACCACATCAATTAAAAAGCCCCCTACTACCATGGCTACCGTAAATCCCCAAAAGGCAGGACCAAAAGCCCAACCAATGGATTCTTTACTTAATCCGAATATACCACCTTCGGAAACGGGGCCAAATACTTCTTCTATTTTGGCCCGCATGGCAAAGGTGAGCGAAGTAACTAGCAGTGCTAAGCAACTTCCGATAAACAAGCGTGATTTATTTATAGATTTTTCCATACTGTTGTAGATGATTTTATGGTGTATTACTGATTTTCTTTATCAAAGGCTGCATCAAATGCCAAATTGGACGGCGTAAAATCAACTTGTTTTACAAATGCACACGATTCTGTTGCACCTTGTTCGCGATCCATTGCACCATCTTCCCATTCCACGGAAAGCGGCCCTGCATAGGCCATTCTGTTTAACTCACGTATAATTTCTTCAAAATTGATTTTTCCGCGCCCCATACTTCTAAAATCCCAGTAGCGGCCTGCTTCTCCAAAATTTGTATGTCCGCCAAATACGCCAGCATCAGTTGGAGTATTGCTCCAAGTAACATCTTTCATATGCACATGCACAATTTGCGCAGAAAACTTACTAATGAACTTCACATAGTCTACACCTTGGTAACCCAAATGACTCGGATCGTAATTAAAACCAAACGCAGGGTGATTACCAATGGCTTTTAAGGCTCTTTCGGCCGATGCAATATCAAAAGCAATTTCTGTGGGATGAACCTCTAAACCAAATTTAATTCCCAAGTCATGAAAAGCATTCATTATGGGAGTCCAGCGTTCTGAGAAATCCTTAAAACCCGCATCTATCATCTCCTGTGAAGCAGGAGGAAAAGAATATAAAAGATGCCAAATAGAGCTTCCGGTAAAACCATTTACAATTTTTACCCCAAGTCGTTTAGCCGCTTCTGCCGTTTTTATTACCTCGGCAGCCGCTCTTTGTCTAACTCCTTCGGCATCGCCATCGCCCAAAACATAATCGGGCAAAATTGCCTGATGGCGTTCGTCTATTCTATCACAAACTGCTTGACCAACGAGATGTGTTGATATAGCATATACTTCTAAATTATATTTTTTGAGAATAGCTAGTTTCTCATCACAATAAGCTTGGTCGGCTTTATCCACTTCAAAGTGATTGCCCCAGCAAGCCAGCTCTAAACCGTCGTAACCAAAGGCCTGCGCTTTCTGACAGACAATTTCGAAATCTAAATCGGCCCACTGGCCCGTAAATAATGTGACTTTTCTGCTCATTCTATAAAAAGTTTAAATGCAGGAGGCCACTATTATAAGTAGCAACTCCTGCCTTATTAAAAACTAATACAAATATTTAATTCAATTATTCTCTACCACAATTCTTCGCCATAAGACCATCCTTTTCTTACGGGCTCTTTGATGTATTTATTTAATTCAGGATGATTTGTTACTTTCATATTGGCAGCATCAAACTCAATTCTTTTATTTGATCGTTGTGCCAATACACCCACTAAAGCCATCTCTGTTAAGCCTGCGCCATACTCAAATGTAGAACCGGGTTTTGGACCAACACCTCGTATGGCATTGATAAATTCTTTATACTGATTTTCTTCAGGGATACGGGAGATCGTTTGATTCCAACCCTTTTTCTGGAAGGCTTTCCAATCTTCATTAGGCATAATTATTCGGGCATTATTCGGCCTTCCTCCAGTCATAACCGACATTTTTTCGCCTACCATAATCATCCCATTATTGCCTAACTTATGTGTTAACCACTCTGGTCTATTTTCTGGCTTTTTACCACCCTCGTACCATGTTAATTTGGCAGGAGCTTTATTTCCTCTTTTTCCGAATTGAAATTCTAAAACCGATGAATCTGTAACAATATCGTTTGGCATGCCTTCGTTACGAACAGCATGTAATGGCTGTACCACCTTTGGTGAGCCCAATTCTAGTGCCCAATACGGAGCATCTAAAGTATGACAAGCCCAATCGCCTAATTCAGCATTACCCAAGTCGTACCAACTTCTCCAACGGCGCGGCACATAGCACTCATTAAATGGTCTCATTGTTTGAGGACCCATCCATAAATCCCAATCTAAACCTGCAGGTACCTGCTGTGCTTCTGGCGGATAAGTAGCAGGCTTACCAAACCAATTCCCTTGAAAGTCTGGACCATTAAACCAAGCATGTACTTCTTTTACCTCGCCAAGTAAACCTTGATCGTACCACTCTTTTATATTACGGATACCATTTGAAGCATGCCCTTGATTCCCTAGCTGATTAATTACACCATACTTTTTTGCAGCCTTTACCAATGTGCGTAATTGCCAAATATTATGTGCCAAAGGTTTTTCAACATACACATGTTTTCCCATTTCCATGGCAGCCATGGTTACGGCAAAATGCGTATGGTCTGGAGTAGATACAATAACCGCATCAATATCTTTATGCATCTCATCCAACATTACTCTAAAATCCTTGAAGGTTGGCACGTTAGGCATCAACTTACTGGTTTTTGAAAGCATCTCTTCGCTCACATCACATAGGGCAACAATACGAACCTTTGGATTTAAAACTCGTTCTTTGGTTTCTTTATTATAAGATTCGCTGATTAGTCCGTTCCAATTACCTTGTCCTCTGCCGCCGACACCTACAATAGCGATGTTAACAATATCGGTTTTTGAACAACTCACCAAACTTGGAATAATCATTGCCCCGGCAGCCATGGTACCTGATGTGCGTAAAAAGTTTCTTCTAGATATGTTTTTCATTGGTTTAATAATTATGATGTTAATATTGATGCCTACTTTTTAAATTAAAGTTCCCTTATCCAGATATTGCGATAACTCACTTCGTTTGAGTGATCTTGCAAAAACAAAGGAACTTTTGCATCGTGATATTTATAACTTGGATGCCCTATGTATTCCGTGGGTCCCTTAAGCTCTGCGTGATTTTGGACCAATACGCCATTTAAGAAAACCGTAAGGTATGCTGGGCTCTTTAAAGATTTATCAGCATTGAATTTTGGTGCCGTAAAAATGATATCATAAGCTTGCCATTTCCCTGGTGCAATAGTTGGGTTTACCAAGGGAATATGTTGTTTATAAACACTACCGGCCATTCCATTATAGTAAGTTTCGTTTTCAAATGAGTTCAACACTTGCACCTCATATCTTCCCATTAAAAAAATACCGCTGTTGCCACAACCTTGTCCTTTTTTACCGGCTTTCACATCCTTAGTAGGGCTATTCCATTCTATGTGTAGTTGGCAATCGCCAAAACTTTGCTTCGTTTCTATGGCGCCACTTTTTGGAACCACGGTAAAGCTCTTTCCTTTTACTTTCCAAGCAGCCGGAGTGTCTTTTCCCTTCTTCTGCCACTTATCAAGATTTTTACCATCAAATAGAACAATGGCATCAGAAGGTGCTTTTGATTTTTTGCCCGGAATAACAGCCTCTGGTTTTCTGCTCCAATCTTCAGTTTCTTGAGGCTTCATTTTATGTTTTTTCTGAGCCACAGCACTCAGCGTGAAAACGCACAATAAAACGGGTATTAATATTTTATGAGTCATAGCTATTTGATGGATGTATTAAAAAATGAAACATTCTTTTTTAGGTCGGGCATTGGATTTTCCCAATTGTGCTCGTGCTCTATAACCCATTTTCCACTAAACTTCTGACGATGCAATTCTGTTGTTACAGCCTTCCAATCGATAATGCCTTCGCCCCAAACTACGGCATGCCCTTTTTTATCGGTGCGGTTCACATCTTTCATATGAATTTCAAAAACTTTGCCCTCTAATTTCTTTAAACATACTGCCGCATCAAGTCCTGAGCGGGTCCAATGCCCAAGATCGGTACATGCACCCATATAAATACTTCTGCCTTCCAAAGCCTTTAGCACAATATCAGGATTCCAATACCTTGTTGGGTCAGGGTGGTTATGAATAGCCACTCGTATCTTATATTCTACACATAAGGCATCTATCATTGGTAACAACTCCTGCTTAGGCTCTGAAACAATGGTTTTAATGCCCATCTTTTTTGCAAATTCAAAAAGCTTCTTCCAATCTGCTTCCTTATTAGGAGATATAACACCATAACTCTCCACCTTAATTTTATGCGCCTTAAGCATAGCTTTTAGGTCCTCAATCTGAGAGTCGGGCATCGAAAAATGAGTAGTTCTATCATCGCTAGCAGAAAACTTTTGCTTGGGATAAAGTTCAATATACTTGATGCCTAGCTTTTGCATATCAGCAAGAGTTTCGCTTAGCATGAAGCGATTAAAAGTCCATGCCTGAGTGGCTAGTTCCCACTTTTTTGCATTTGCATTGATGGATACAATCATCATAAATACAGCTAAAATTGATACTACTTTCTTCATAATTAATTTTTAGCGCTTAAACGAGAAATTGCAAACTGAGCCATTTCATTGGTTAATACATCGTTTTCTAAGTCTTTTAAGGCTGAAATACAATTTTCAGAACCCATCCAACTTAACTCTCTACACAAGTAATTTTTAGCATCCGCTGTTGCTTGTTCATCATTTAATAATTGGATTATCTTATCCTCTATTTTTGCTAACTCACGAGGATTATCGCTATGATTTTTGATTCTTTCCGATATTAAATTGAGATACTTTACCGACTCGCCCACTTTATATTTAGATGCATTTCGGAACAAGTCGTTTATCGTAAATGCCTTATAATTTGGCAATATTAGAGGAGTAACCGAGTTTGGCATATCCTCTGGCAAAGCTTGAGTAACTTCTCCTGTGGCAGCCCATTCTGTACCTCTTAATAAAGTGTAAACAAAAAATGCACTTTTAAAGGCTACTGTATTCGAGTCTTTACCCACATGTCCAAATACATTGTGAAACACCCTACCTTTACCATAATTGATGGTAAATAATACAGGTTCGTGATAACCTGTACCTCCTGTTTTCTTAGGCGAAAAAGCAGTAGCTAATACTTCCATATTTTCAGCTGGCCCCCTTAATTTCGCGTATAACTCATCGTATGCGTGCATGCATTTTGCAGGGATACCTTTCATTATAGGATGTTCGGGCATTCGATTATCAACAACAAATTGATCTTTCTTTCCGTGCATTCCACCTTTTCCGGGAGAATTATCACGTACTATCTCCCCATTTTGCCAACGCACATAAGGGCCATCCTTTTCGTTACGTTTGCCCCATCCGCCAAGACCAATAATTTTATTATACTCTTCCCACTCAGGAAAACTATTGTCTGCAGCATGTATTACAACAACACCTCCACCATTGCTTACAAATTTTTCAAAGTTGCTTTGTGTTTCTTGTGGCCAATTATCGCCGTTATAATCGAGCAATACCACATCGTATAAAGTAAAATCAGGCTTAAACCCCGACATATCCTCTCCCTTGTTTGGAGTGATGGCTACATCAACTGTAAATAACTCCGAAGTTTCGAGTGTTTTTTGAAGTGCCACATGCGAAGCCTTCCAGTTATGATTATTTTGCCCTGTAATTATTAATACGTTCTGCTGCTTTTTGCCGCAAGAAGCTAAGCTAACGACAAGCACCAGGAATGCTAATTGTATAATGGTTTTTATAGATTGAATCATTGTTCTATTTTTTAATTCATTGAAATAAGCTTAAAATCGCAAGTCGCTATTGTGGCAATTGCCAAGGAGATCTGAACGGTCGGCTTAACAAACGATTGGCTTGTTCGCTATTGGTAAATCGCTCTGTATTGCCGTCCCACAATAATTTTTGATTGGTAAGCATGGCTATTTCTCCCAATAAACCAACACTAATAGAGTTGTGTGCCACATGTGCAGGCGTGATGGTTTCTTTACCCGATTTTACACAGTCAATAAAGTTTTCCATATGGTTACCACTAAAGTAAACCGGCTCTTTAATCAAACTTTCAGGTGTATCAAGGATATCTTGGCAACTTGCCCACAAACCACTTCGGTCAACATGTATCCAACCTTTTTCGCCATACCAAACGGTACCCATTCCTCCACGTTTATTTTTTACATCGGTGCCTTTGCCTTTGCGATTTGAATAAGCACTAGCATTAGCCACACGCATATTTACTCCAGTATCATATTTACACGTAAAATCGTATTCAACAGGTACATTGTAAATTCCTTCTATTGGGTAAACACCCTTGCCTTCAACCTCTATAGGAGATTTGTTATCGTAACCTAGTCCCCAATGTGCAATGTCAACATGATGCCCTGCCCAATCGGTTAACTGTCCTCCTGAATAATCCATTATCCAACGCCAGTTAAAATGCATTACGCCACGAAATGGCACTTTAGGAGCAGGCCCTAGCCACATATCCCAATTTACACCTTCGGGTGGAGATTGAATTGCCGGCGTACCAATAGGTTTGCGTCCATCGGGCAAGCCAACTTCTACGTGAGTAACTTCACCAATCACACCGTTTCTGACCAAATTAACTGCTGTACGGAAGTTTTTTATAGATCGCTGCCAACTACCTGTTTGCCAAATAATATTATTAGCGTTAACAGAATCAACAATGGCTCTACCTTCGCTTATTGTGCGAGCCAAAGGCTTTTCTCCATAAATATGAATGCCTTTATTGGCCACATTACATGCAATTATTGAGTGCCAATGATCAGGCAAAGCCAATATGGCAGCATCTAATTTTTCGTTATCTAATAGTTGTCTGAAATCTTCGTATTCACGAGCCTCACTTTTTCCGCGCGACTCAATAATTAGTTTTTGCGATCGCTCAATTTGTTTTTTATCAACATCGCAAAGTGCCACTAGCTCAACGGCTTTATTTCGAAGTGCATTTTTCATATTTCCGCGACCCATACCTCCAGAACCCACTAGGGCCATTTCGATACGATTACTCGGTGCTACAAAACCATTTTTACCCATGGCTGAAGCTGGAATAATAGATGGAAACACAGTAGCCCCAACTAGGGCGGCTGCACTTTTCTTTAAAAAGCTTCTTCTACTATTAGATTTTTCACTCATTAGACTGATATTTAAATAGATTTATTTCGGATAACTTAATTATGACTTAATTGCGGTTCCTGGAATTGGAACTGGAAACTCCATATCAATATCTCCCATATGATATTCTGTTGGGCCAAGACGCAATTTTGATTTACTGATTTCTTCCCAGGTAATTTTTTTCCCGGTATAAGCAGATTCACGAGCCATTATCGCCGTAAGGTTAGACATGGCAGTTTGCTCAGCTTCGTTTACATATTCGTTGGTTCGAATAGCCGTAACCAAATGAATATGCTCTTGTATGTAAGGAGATATTTTAACTACGTTAGTTGATTTACCATCTTTATCTTTAGGATACTCATAGGTCCATTTTACGCTTCCATCCGGATTATAAATGGTGTTTTTACAGTTGGTATAACCTTTAGTTCCAACAACTAGCTCTCCAGTTCCATTGGCACAATTATCTATTTGACGGCTCATACTATGGGAAAATAAACCATTGCCATAATCAAAATCGATACTAAAGAAATCGTATTGATCGCCCGTTACTCTGCGGTGTCTTCCGCCATAACCAACCGCACTAAGCGGCGTTTTACCAGTAAACCAATTTACCACATCAATATTATGCACATGGGTATCGAGGATATGATCGCCACACAGCCAACAGAAGTTATTCCAATTACGCATCATATATTGCATATCGGTCCATCCCTCTTGGCGTTTGCGAAACCATACGTGCTCTTGGTTCCAAAATGCCTTTGCACTAACAATATCACCTATAGCTCCGTTGGCTACTTGTTTGTAAGTTTCGATATAATCGCGCTGATGGCGGCGCTGTGTACCCGTTACCACATTTAATCCTTTTACTTTAGCTTTTTTTCCAGTGGCCACTACAGAACGTATCCCCACAGGATCAACAGCCACTGGTTTCTCTAGAAAACAATGTTTGTTTTTTTCTACAGCTAACTTAAAATGCTCAGGTCTGAAATGCGGAGGCGTTACCAATAAAACCACATCCACATCAGTGTCCATCAATTTTTTATAGGCATCAAAACCCACAAAGCAATTTTCATCAGGTACATTAATCTTATATTTCTTCAAGCGATCTTTACATGCTTCTACTTTATCTTCAAAAACATCTGCTAAGGCGCCTACTTCAACACCTGGCCCAGTACTTAAAAAATTAAGTAAGGCTCCGGTACCTCTATGTCCGCAACCTACCAAACCCGCTTTTAGCTTTTTACCTTTAGGTGCTCTATTTAAAAGAGGAGGTAAACCCAACTCTTCGTGTGATTTTTTATTTGCACAAGATGATAAAAGCGAACTGACACCAATTGCGCCAATAGTTGTAGCTACTGTTGATTTCTTTAAAAAACTTCTTCTTGAGACCTCTTTCTTTGCCATTGAACTATGGTTTATGTTTTTCTTTTTTTGTCTGAATTACTCTGGTAAATTATCCTCTACTTCGCAAACTACGCGGAAGCCAACATCAATACAGTCGGAATACCACCAAATACTTTTAGGCATCTGCGGATCGGTTTGCAACCACTTTTTAGTTTCTGTTGATCTGCGAGCCGCAGCACGTAAATCGCTTGCATCTGATTCAAATGAACCCCCACGTATTACATGTTCGCGCCCTTTAGCAGGACCTGTAGGATTCTCTAAAACTTTTTCTTTGTACAATCCATAAGCTTGTGGGTGGTAATAATCTGAGCAGAACTCATACACATTACCTAACATATTCTTCAATCCAAATGGATTGGCTATTACAGAAGATGGCTCATTGGTTTTGCCATTACTGTTTCCATCGAAAATAGTGTACGACGCAATTGTTGCTGTATCGGCTCCAAATATTTTATTCCATGTACTTTTCTTAGAATAATCAGATGGATCACCATCGAAGAAATAAGCTGATTGAGAACCCGCACGAGCAGCATACTCCCACTCTGCTTCAGTTGGCAATCGGTATTTTTTACCCGTTACCTGCGACAACCACTTACAGTAAACCTCTGCTGCATGAAAACTCATAGTTATAGCAGGGCGTTGACCTTTCCCCCAACCTTGATCGGGCGCACCCCATGGTGGAGTGGCTCCTGAAATAGCATCAACCTCATCTGATTTTACTTCGCTTACTTTAACCGACTCTTTGCGACCTTCAGAAGCTGTAGCGTTGAAGAAGGCTAAATATTCGTCCCACGTTACCTCAACTTTAGCCATAAAAAAACGCTTCATTTTCACTTTACGAGCAGGGCCTTCATTATCTTGTCGGTAATCTTCTTTTTTAGGACTACCCATAATAAACTCTCCTGCCGGGATGGCAACCATATCAAAAGCTACGGTGCTTCCCGGAATAGTTTCTTTATAGTTTTTGAATTTAGTGATCTCAGCTGCTGTTGTGAACACTTCCTTCTCGCTTTCATCAGCAGCAAAGTTTACATTATGTGCATGTATTGCATCAGCACTGAAGTGTCCCGTATGCATATGGCAATTTAAACAAGTAAGTTCTTCTTTATTTGACTCGTAATATAAATGAGAATCTTCGCCCTTAACCGAAAGTCCTGATGGGAATAAATTAGAATGACAGTTTAAACAAGATTCTTCGTAGGTAAATTCATTTGCTTTGGCTACAGTTCTTTTTCCTTCCCAATTAAAATCAGCTGAATCTTTAAACATGATGCCATACACATCTTTTAAACCATGCTTTGTTTTGGCCCATAACCTGCCATGTCCTTCGGGAGGTAAATGGCAATCGACACAATTTACAATTACACCAGATTCATTATTCACATGACCAGATAAGCGCCAAGATTCTTCGGCATGATCATGAACATGGCACGAAAAACAATATTCGTTAGTTGAAGTATAATCTACTACAGTCCCTCCTAAATGACGCGCTATAAAAGCAACGAGGAAACCGAAAATAAAGATGACATAATATTTCTGGAAAAAAGATTTAATCCAAGTTTTACTTTTCATTAGTGTTCAAATTTTCTGGTTGTTTAATTTGAGCACTATAATAAGCCTAGGACATTATTGAGTGATTAAAAATCTATTTTTTACGACTTAACTCCATATTAATTTCACATTAATCCACACAATAAACTTCTATTAAACTGTAACTTATGGGGAGTGTAAAAAAGTGTAATTATTTTTAATGATTATTCACACTTAGTTATATTAATACCAAATTAATATCAGGATTACAGATGCAGGATATGCCTTTGATAGGATTTCATCACACATCAAATGAGGAAATAATTAAATGAAAACTTTTAAACGATATAAAATAATTCCCGCTTAAGCGGAAATAGAAAAGATTAGGAAACTAAACTTTTATAAGATATGGGAAGGTCTTCGTTATAAACCTCAGAATAACGTTCGGAGAATGATTTGAAAAGGAAACGGGCTTCATTTACCTGATGCATCTCTAACAGCGCTTTTACTTTGTATTTTAGCGCCTCCTCATTTAGGTCGTCAACAATTAATACTCTATCGGCTATTTTTATTACCAAATCAGGATTTTGATCTAAGGTAAATTCGGATAACAAGCGCACCAATACATCAATAATTTTATTAGAATAGGCACCTTTTACTTCATCAAACAAGGCATCTTTACTATCGAATAGAAACGCGCCACGGTGCACAATACTCAAAAAACGATTAAGTTTAAGGTGATCGCTGAATAAGTTAGATTTTCTATAATTTAAACTCTCGTAATAATCACAATACACATTTTCTGACAATTCTATTCGCCATCTTTCCTGATGATTTATGATGGTGATCTCATCGAGTTGATTTAGTAAACCACGCAACTTACTAATAGAAACCCCTCTATTGTTAATCGCTTTTTTTCGATCGAACCCGGTCCAAACTTCAGCAATAAAATCTTCAGAACTCACCCCGTGTGACTCATTTTTACTCTTCAGTAATAGATAAATAAAGATTTGTTTCAAGCGAGGCGTAAAACTATTGGTGATATCCAAACCATTTTTATTTATCACTCTAAACTCGCCAAATAATGAAATTGAATTATTCTCTTGAAGTTCTTCATCAATTAATAAAAAAGAAGGCTCTGTAGACTTCTTGTTTTCAGGAGTCTTTTTTACTCGTCGTGTAATAAAAATCAATAACAAAACAACTACTAAAATACTGCCAAAAACCACTCCATACTTTTTAAGAAAAAAGGTGAAACTACTTTCTGGCATTAACGATACGCCTTGATAAAGATTCCATATTTCATTTTCTCCAAGAGCTCTATTCCAAATAATAATATCATCTAAACTTCCCTCAAACAGTTGATCTTTACTAATAGAACGTCCGATAAACAAATTAGACTTACTTACAAAAGGAGGATGATTAAGAGAAGCCCCATCTAATTCGCCATTCACGTAAATGGCTTGTTCTTGATTGTATTTATTATAGCGCCATACAATATGGTACCATCGGTTAGCACACAAATTGGTTGTTCCTGAAACATCGTTTGAGAAAAAACCAAAATAGGGTTTATTATTTCTGATTTGAAGGTGAAGTCCTCCTCTATAATAATTTTCTTTAGTACCCATTACAGAGAAATCGCGTTGCTTTTCGTCTGTATTTCTGGCCAATTTAACCCATGCACTTATGGTAAAGTCAGAATTTGATATGCCAAGCGTACTTGCCTCGGGTAAGGTAACATAGGCGTTCCCATCAAACTGAAGTACATTATTTCTCTTGTTATCGACTTTTAGCTCTGCCCCGTTATTTATTACCTTATACTTATTATTACTTTCATCTGAAATGGATTCAGTAAATGGGAAATAAGCTGCTAAACCCTCTTGAATATCTACGGGAATTGCGATAAAGTTTTGTACAATATCTTTAGATATACTTTCTACCTCTATCTTTTCAGGAACAAATCTGAATCCCATTGCACTAGGTTCAAGAACAATTTCTTCATTTTTTACGGCCGGAAAACAAAAGTTGCCATTGGTAACGGCATTGAAATTGCCTTCCCAAAAAACTCTAGTCAAAGGTTCGCGGTTGTAGGAAATCGTTCCTGTTATATTTTTTTGGTTACCAAAACGATGCTTTAAGCCCTTTATATGGCCACGGCTTCTGCTAAAGACAATGAAATTAACTTTTTTGCCGGTGTTTTTCCAGATATTAATTCCGTGCGAAACAAAAAAGGGATCTCTATTGGTATCAAGGTAATTTAACGAAGAGGTGTATTGGGTATAGTTATCAATAAATAGTAGCTTATTTTTGATATCTCCCCTACAAAACTCGCCATTAATCTTAGGCTGAATATCTGACGAATAGCAAGGCTGAACCCCATAATCCCAAAAATTTTTGAGCATAGGATTTTCTGAAATTTGATTTAAACTAAAACAAACCAACTGATTATAACCTAACAATAGAGTTTCAATAGTAGGCCATTCTTTTGATGGAAGATCCTTCCATATATAACGATAACACTCTTGCTGCTGCAAGAAATCAATTAATATTTGAGTATTAAAACTGTAATCGAAAAATATGGTAAATACAGTTTTAGAGTTCTGCTTACAAATTTGATCGAGTTGTTTACAAACAATGGAAAGATCCTTTCCGCTTCCCCCTGAATTTTGAACTTCAATTGAAGTACTATCTTCATTTAAGGCAAGTTTAAAAATAAATCCATCAGCTCCACCCTCTACTAGACTTTCAATACTCTTAAATTTATTTTGAGATCCGAACGCATAATCACAAATTAAATTAATTTGCTCATCATATCGCTTATTAACCCCATACGATTGCGCATACGAAACACTTTGTACACAAATACAAAATAGTATAACAATAGGAATACAGTATGAACGATAGGGAGACATAGATTTTTCTCAAAATTTTCACTAAAAATATATATTCCTTTCAATTAAACCAATCCTGTTGGGATTTATAATATTAAACAGTACGCCTAATATGAAAAAAGGATGATCTCCATGGAGATCATCCTAAATATATTAACATTGTCTATTGTTAAATACTGCGGACAGCATACTATTATTAGTTAATAAATACTCTTACACTATGGCGAGCCGGATTCTTTGCTAAATCATAAACATCAAATTGCAAATTATAATAACCTGATTGAATTTCAATGGGAATCTGATCTCCAAAAAGCACTAGATTAGTTACTTCTTGGTAGGTTTCTGATAATGGAATTACCATTTCAATTGGTTCCCAAGGTAAATCTATTCCTGTTGCTGATTTCAGTGTATCAGGCATTGCTTCATCAAATAAAAGATTTACTCTACACTCTTTTAATGCTTCATTATCCTGAAAGATGGCATCTAATGTTAAGTGCCCTCCTCTTAAAAACATTTGATCCTCGGTAGGAGCCATTACTTCAATATAGGGGGCTTGGTTATCTTTATTATCATCTTTTCCACAACTAACTAAAACTGCTAATATTGTGAATACAAACAAAAAATTTAAATTCTTCATAATAATTATTTTAAAATAACAGGAAGTGTAAAAGCATTATTAACAGATGCTCTTTGCGTACCCATTTTAGTTGTTTCAGTAATCTCTTCGTCTCTTTTAATTAGGTGCGTTTCGGTACAAGCCTCAAAAATTAAATATCCACTACTTGTATTAGCAAAAGCACCCCACATTTCGATTTTTATATTACCATTCTCATCATACGTCCCTTTTACAGCCTCTTCAAGGTGAATATTTATATAATCACCATCCATAGACCAACTGTAAATATACAATGGCCCATCTTGCGAACTAAAAGCTATCTCAGCAGGACTAATCTCTAAAGTTTTGTCTTCGAAATTAACTACCGCTATAATAGTGCGACCATATCCCCAAAAATTATAAATAGCTATCTGGTTATATGTACCTTCTACTTGCGATATCTCCATAGTGCCATGTGCTGCCCAATAGTTATTATCGTCGCCATCTATTACACCATCTCTAATACTATAATCGATTTGATTAAACTTCCCAAAAAGATAGGTATCCTCAAATATAGGTGACTCTGTAGTTGTAATACTACCAACATCTCCAAAAGCAAAACCATTTAAAGTATAGGTGTATGCTTTATAATAATATTGTGTATTACCCACTAATAAATCAATTTGAGCAGACATTTGGTTGTCCTTATAATCTGCTAGCCTTGATATCAATAATGAATCGGGGAAATTCTTATCTGTACAAACCAGATACCCACTTTCTAATATTTCCTCGTCTCCATTAAATTTTATTTCTGTATCTAACCAGAAACTATCAAAAGAAACACTGTCACTAACAGTGGTTAATGTTGGCACGAGTTCCGGAGAAGGCACGCTGTATTTATCAGCATCAACCTCTTCATAGCATGATGTTAATGAGAACGTAAGCCCCAATAGCAACATACAGAATCCAATTGTTTGTTGTTTCATATACTCTAATTACTTTCGTTTGCCACATGTAACGTACCCATAAATTTTAATGATGCATTGATGCTCCATCTTTACATGAAATTTATAGTTTCGTTTCATTTTAATTAAACTTATCTGCTACTATTTATTCTGCTCACTTTCGTCGATGAATTCATTATCCTGAATTTCGCGTCGTGGAACTTGGAACACCCAATTTTCAGCACCTGCTTCAATC
The DNA here is from genome assembly GCF_947489045.1 of Saccharicrinis aurantiacus. Classification (NCBI taxonomy): domain Bacteria; kingdom Pseudomonadati; phylum Bacteroidota; class Bacteroidia; order Marinilabiliales; family Marinilabiliaceae; genus Saccharicrinis; species Saccharicrinis aurantiacus. The sequence continues at coordinate 35,273 of NZ_CANLCN010000005.1, read as the reverse complement.
ACTAATTGAGAAGCAGCCCGGTGATTAGAACCTTCGTATGATCGATCAATACCTTTATAGAGACGTTTAATATCGAAATAAGAAAATCCTTCGCCCCATAATTCGATACGACGTTGTAGATAGATGAAATCAATATTCACATCCACGTCTACTTCAATCATTTCACTACCTTGTTCTTCAAGGTTCCAAGAAGGATTTCTATTGTCCATTAATTCCTTAATAACTTCTTCAGCTTTATCCTCTTGACCTAAACGAGCATAAGCTTCAGCCTCTATTAAAATCATTTCTGCTTTTCGCATATAAGGATAATCTTGACTCCAATCTGTTTTTTTACCAAACTTTAAACTCGCATATCCTTTCTCAATATTTGGCGCAGTTTTAATATCTGAATCATATCGTTCTTGGTTCTCTGGAGTTAATCCATCGGGGCCATTAAAAAGCTCTTTTCTAACATCTCCATCTTCAATTGTATCATACAATTGTTTATCAATTAATCGAGCTGCAATAATACCAGCATAACCAGGTGAATTATTGGAAATATGTGCAAACCAAGATAGTAAGGATGATGATGTTTCAACCGTATGGCGATATCCCCACATCCACTCACTATTGGCATCCATAAACCCACTTAATAATTCTTCTTTTCTCATTAAACTATAAGAACTATGGGCTAAATTAGCATGATCTGCAGCCTTTTGCCATTCTTGTGTTAGCAAATAATATCTGGCTAATAAACCATGTACCACATCTTTATTAATTGCTCTTACATCCTGATCTCTATTGTAGTTTTCTAATAAACTTAAAGCCTTTAATAAATCCGACTCTGCCTGAACCAGTACTTGCCTAACCGTATTTCTACCCCTAAGTTGATCTTGTTCCTCAGGTGTTAAACCTTCTAGTTCGGATAATAATATTGGTACACCTGGTGCATCCCAGTTGATTTGATCCTTTGTTACCACCTCTTGATATAGCTGAATAAGATATAAGTAAGACATCCCTCTTAAAGCGTAAGTTTGACCTAAACAAGAATCGTAAAAATCGGGACTATACTCATTAATCTCAGGGGATAGTTTGTTGGCTAAATCAAGTAAGCGATTGCCATTGCCAATTACAGTGTAAAAGGTATTCCAAATAAAAGCAGTACGAATATATGGTGCCGCCCTGTATTGGTGCATGTAATCCCACTCAAAATACGTGGACCCATCCATCGCTATATCAACACCCATCATATCCGTAGCATGAAGTGCCGCAGTATAATTAAATGAATCGTGCCCTGAGCCATCTTGATAGCTTACCATAAAATAGTATAAACCATCAACCACTGCTTTTAATTTTTCTGGATGTGTACGAATGGTAGTTTCAAGGTCATCTGCACTAATTCCTTCTGTTAATGTTGTATCTAACATATCAGAACAAGAGGCCAATGGAATTAAGGTCAATAAAAGTATGTTTCTAAAAATATTCCTTATCATAATTCTATAAGTTAAGTTTAAGACCTAATGAAATGGTACGCATGGCCGAATAGTTAAATCCAACCGCACCATAAGTTGTTTGACGAGGATCGAGTCCCTTACGAGCTGATTTTAACCACAAATTATCTCCTGTGGCGTATATTTGGCAATTATCAATATTTAAACGTTTCATCAAATTTTGTGGCAGATTGTAAGCCAATGTAACATTACGTATACTGAAATAAGATGCAGATGTATAAAAACGATCTGAGATGGCATTCATATCCTGATAATTATAGGTTAAAATAGGCACATCGGAGTTAGGATTTAAAGGCGTCCAACGCTTTAACATATCTCTATGATAATTACCTCCAACTTGACTTCCCATTAAAGCGCTATAATTTGAGTCCATTAAAGTTCCTCCAAGCTGATAAGCCGCTTGAAATGAAAAGTCGAACTGCTTGTAACTTAAGCTAGACCCCAAACCACCCACTAAATCAGGTATGGAGTTTTTTCCAGTCTTTGTTAAAGTTGCTTCAGTCACATCTTCAACCGTTGAAGGTATTTTATTACCATAATGATCGAATTCATATTTGTAATACAAGGCTTTTCCTGTCTCTGAATCAACACCAGCATATTCGTAATCATTGAAATCGAACATCGTTCCTCCCATCGATCTCCAGAAACTGCCTTCGGCATAACCATTTGGGTCTTTTTGTGAAGGTAACTGTGTAATTTCGTTTTTATAATGTGTGGCATTAAAATTAAAACTCCACCTTAAATCCTGTTTATTAATCAATTGATAGTTCATATCAATTTCGAAACCCGTATTACGAGAAGCCATATCGTTACGCCATTGATATTGCGGAAGGCCTTGGGACATTGGCAAATAATACTTAAATAACTGATCATTTGTATCTTGAATAAATAAATCAAATGTTAAACTCAATTTATTAAATAGATAAGCATCAAGGCCAACTGTAAAGTTAGTACCGGTTTCCCAAGTTAAATCAGGATTACCACGTGAACTAAATACAACACCTGGTTCTCCGCTAGTATTGACGACGTTATATTGATCTTGATAAGCATACCACGAACCAATAGCATCCTTACCTTGTGTACCATAACTGGCTCTGAACTTTAAATTATTAATAAAGTCAATATTTTTAACAAAAGTTTCTTCGCTCATGCGCCACGATGCACCTACAGACCAAAAGTTACCCCATCTGTTATCAGGATGAAAAACGGAAGAACCATCACGTCGTAAACTTCCTGATAAATAATATTTATCGGCCCAATTGTAATTTAATTGACTAAAGTAGCCTTCTAAAGCGTACTCGCCATAACTAGAAGTCAAACTTTGATACAAAGTAGCGTTAGCAAACTCAGAATTATTCGGGTCAAAATAATTAGCCATCCCACCACTCATTTGATTACTTTCGTTGTGCTTAATCTCGTGCCCTAATAACACTTTAAAATTATTCGATCCAAAAGACTTTTCGTAATTCAATATCTGATTTAGATTAATACTCGAGTAACGCGATGATGTTTTATAACCCACACCTCCAATGTCAACAGCATCTCCACCTAATGGTGAGTTATATGTTGAATAATTACTAAAATACAAATCGTAGGCACCATTAACAGTAAACGTTAAGCCCTCACTTAAATAAAAATCGGCTGATCCTCTAAAGTTTATATTATCTGCCTTTTTTTCATTAACATTTGTAGTATTATCTGCCATTGGATTTGATAAAGGCGAATATGGTCGACCATGTTCAACACCATAATCGAAAATAGGTTGCCCATTTACATCTAATTTCTGCACACCCGTTTCTATATTATATTGATAAACTGGGTAGATTGGGGCGATAGTTTGAGTAAATCTGAATAAACTATTTCCACTTTCTGCACTATTTTGTAAGGTTCCGATATAAGCTATACTTCCTGATAACTTAAGCCATTTAGTAAACTTTTGATCTAGCTGAAAACGCGTACTCAAGCGTTCAAAATCAGAACCTTGAATAATACCCTCATCAGACAAATAACCAAAAGATGCATAATAGCTCGACTGCTTAGAACCTCCACTAAAACTTAAATTATACTCCTGACGCTGACCATTATGATAAGGCTCAGTAGACCATTCATTTCCCCATTTTGTAGATGTTGCATTTGGGTTAATCTTTCCGGTGTATGGATCAACTAACTCTTGATTTGGAACATCTTTGTATACATTATATTTTAAATTTTGGTCAATTAGCACCTTCGAAGCTTCTCTACCCGCACGTTCATAACCATAAGTACCTAATAACGAATTACGTCCTGACTCCCATGCCAATTCATAATATTCGGCGGGATCAGTTACAATATCGTAGTTAGGAACGCCTCGCATATTAACCCCAATTCGACTATCGAAGTTAATTTTAACGGAACCTTCTTTACCCCTTTTTGTAGTAATAATAATAATACCATTGGCTCCTCGTGCTCCATATAATGAAGTAGCAACAGCATCTTTTTGCACACTAAAACTTTCAATATCCTGTGCAGGTATTGAGTTTAACGAACCTTCATAAGGAACTCCATCCAAAACAATAAGAGGGGCACTTGACGTTGACATAGAACCTATACCTCGAACTACAATACTTGCTCCTTCACCTGGCTGACCTGAACTTTGAGTTACTTGTACACCTGCAATCGTACCTTCTAAGGATTTAGAAAGGTTTGCTGATTGCATTGTAGCTAGTTTTTCTCCTTTAATACTTGTTGCTGCACCTGTAAACGAACTCTTTTTAGTAGTACCATATGCCACTGCAATAACCTCATCAAGGCCTATACTCTCATTTTCAATAAAAACAGTATAGTGATCTCTTTTATCGAGCTTTATAATTTGTGTTTCCATTCCGATAAAACTAACCTGAATAGATTCAGTAGTTTGATCAACCACAAGATTAAACTTCCCATCAATATCTGTAACTGTACCTACTGTAGTTCCGGGAGCAATTACAGATACTCCTGGAATACCTAGATCGGCCTCCTTTTCAATTACTAAACCAGTTATTGTTCTGTTTTGTGCATTCACAACAGAAAATACTGATATAGTTAGTATCCAAAATAATACAAATGTTTTTTTCATATAACTATTATTTGATCTTAATCACTTACAAACATGACTTTTACATCACCTCATAATGAAAAATACATGCACCCATAAAGAGTGCATGTATAATAAGATCTATTGTTTAGTAAACTTTTTAGTTATTGAGTTATTCTCTCCTAACAACTCGAGCATATAAATTCCTGTTGGGATTTTTGATGCATCGATAATTGCAGTTTTACCAGTTTTATTAATCGCTCCATTATCAACCACTTCGCCGCTCACGGATAATATTCTATATTGCAGTTTTTGATTTGCGATAACGCTTGACGAAATGTTAATTACATCAACCACAGGGTTAGGATAAATACTAATATTATCCTCCTCTAAATCCTCAACCCCTACACGTGTACTAACGGTAACTGTTGCTTCAGTTTCAAATACAGCATTATTCGGATCTGTTGCTGTGATTGTTAATATTGAAGAACCTAATGTTTTAGGATTAATGATAAGTTCGTAGTTACTAGTGAATAAGTCAATTACTTCATTATTCTTAGTCACTGTGTAAACAACATCTTCTTCATCTGGATCAGCAATATACTCTCTTAAGTCAATTGTATAAGATAAATTTCTATCGTATCGATAATTGAAATCAAAATCTTTTACTTGTTCAGGTGCGCGATTTACATTATTCACCTTTAGTATAAAAGTATAAGTGTTACTTAATCCTTTTGAATCTTCACCCTCAATTACAACACGATGTATACCTGCACTAAAGTAATTAGGAGTAAACTGAAGATTCATATTAGCACCATCAAACTCGCCACTTACAAAATCATAATCTTCGGCAAGAGTTAAAGTATAATCTAAATTACCTAAATGCGATGCATATAAAACAAAGTTTAATGTATCGTTTTCATTCATCTCGATCACAAAGTTTTGATCTATACCGTAAGTAGGTCCATTGTTTTTTATTAACTCAGCAGGGACGCGAGTAACACGAGCTGCAGGATCATTTGAGTTGATGTAGATATTTGCTTTGCTATTCGTACTAAATACACGAGAAGCATACATTGTTAAATCAACCTCTTTAGTTTCGCCAGCTGGAATCGTACCTTCTGCAATTGATGATGTTAACCATTTTGGAGAAATTTGATCTTCTTCAATGGCTTTAATCATCCAACCTGCATTACGAACGCCTAATTCTGTAACCTCTCGGTATTCAATTCCTGTCGATCCAAAGAAATTACCGTCTTCATCTTCCGTTGTAATTTCTCCTAAGGCACATGGCGAAATCATTTCTTTGGAGTATATTACTCTAATAAAGAAAGTTTCTCCGCCATGAATAAGTACTGGCGTTTCAAAATCAACAATTTCTTTGGTAACCTGATTATTATACAAAGGCGTGCTGTAACTATAATTTACTCGCTGACTATATATTAAACCTGTTTTTAAGAAATCATCATCTCCAGCAAAAACCTGAACTGTATAATACCCCTCTAAAGTATTACGATAAGTATAATAATGCTCTAATTGACTGATACAAAATCCATCCTCAGGTGCTACTAAACGTGTTACAGTATGAACATCAACCTGGTCAGATCCCCAACCAAAAGTATGTATTACATCGTCTGAAAGTAATTGTGTTAATACTTTTGACGACTTAGCTGCTTTTAGAGATTTAGATTTTACTTTGTTTGCATCTTCAACAACAGCTTTGGCACTTAAGCCATCTGCCGAGTATGGTATAAAACTATCCGTAGCATATTCGTCAGCAGCAGTTGTAATATAATTATACTCATAACTAATATTTACACTAAAGTGAAGGTCGCTTTCCCCCTTCTCATTGCTTATGGTGAGCATCTCATTTCCTACAAACGAGTCATCTATAGCATAAGCAGTTATATCAGCTTTGTCAATACCAAATGATGGTGCCGGTACAACATTAGCTTTTACCACCATTTTATGTTTATACTCATCAGCAACCTGATCTTCTGTTAAATTCCACCAAGTCATAAAGTCCATGTCCTTTACAGCTTCGTATTCTACAAAAGTAAATTCGGTAAGCAGTTCCTTCAATTCCGTAGGTTTCATACGTATCCCTATTCTTGTTTGAAGAACACCTTCTGCAGGTACAGATACATATGATCCAGGATTAATAGCTCCAGATGTATCGAACCATCCCCAACTTTGAAACAATGCGTCCCTACCTGATAATACGTAAAGCTGCATTTTGTGATCATAAACTGAAGGCGTTATAATTTTACCAATTTTTAAATCTTTACGTCCTTTATTTTCTAAATCTAAATAGTAAACATATGATTCATCTTCTGGTGTATCGAGAGATACAAATTCTGTTTCATCCTCAGCTAACTCAGTAACAAATACATTACCCATATCAACTGTTTCTGGGATATCAACATCTATATCGCCATCAACATGTAAATTAAAATCTACATTATATAATCCGTCCTTTACAGTGTTGTTAATAATAGTAACCTTTTCGGTGTACTCTCCAGCATAGATATTAGTTCCGTCCACTACAAAATTATGGGTTGCACTTTCACCAGGCGCTAGTACTTCCTTGTTATATGGATAAAATTCGATGGCAGTATTACTATCAACAAACATTGAATTAAATGCAACAATCTCACCCTCGGTACCATCTTCATTTTCAATTCCAATGGCAGAGAAAGAAGGTACTAATGACAGTTCTCTATCATTTAAATCGTAATTGTACTGAAATTTAATAGATCCATCCTTACGTAAAAATACTTGCCACGACATTGGACCGGGTGACATTCCTAAACCATCGGTGAACGATTGGTGCTGAACAACTACCATATCATCAAATTCTTGATAATAGATACCTGCATTTTTATCGTTAAACAAGTCGTTATAATTAAAGCCAAACATCGGTGCTATAATGTTATTAGGCCCTTCCTCTGAAGGTACTCTAATACCACCACGGGCATATGCTTCGGTTTGCTCAGTAAATGATAATACACCACAATAACCAACATATAAAGTACTATACTCTTTACCATAATAAGTGAAATACCAAGGTAATTCTACCTCATTCCAGAAATTATCGTAGTTAGTAAGATCCATGGACTCAAGCTTGGTTCCCGTTTCCGAAATATCTAACCATTCGTAATGAATACTAGGATTCATTTTCTTTGTAAACGCTTGATATTGGAAATCTTTTAATTCGGAACCCGATTTAAGAGTAGTATGATCTTCATACACAACAGCAGTTCCTTTGATACCATATTCTAAATTACTATCGCCACTATTGGTTACCGTAATATTTGCAGCATCTTTATTACCCGACCAGAATGAGACATCGACACTAGAATTATCTAAACTTAACAACGGAGCTTTAACTACATTACTATTAAGGTCTATAAGAGTTTCGCCTGAATCTTCGATCGTTACCTTTAATCGCCCTCTAAAAGCACCAATAGTTTCTGTTTTTGCTTTTATAGTGAAAAACTCTATTGTTTTAGGTGTTATCTCAAAAGGAAATGTAAAGTCCGTAACTATCTCGAAAGCATCTGCGTTTGATCCGGTTAACTCCATGTTAGTGATTACACCAGGTGCACGACCATCATTTCTTATTTGTAATTCTTCAGTTACAAATGCGTGATGATATACATCGCCAAAATCAAATGCTTCGTTTACAATAGTAATATCTGTTTCTCCACCATCGGTAACGTTAAGCGTTGCCTTAAAATTAATAAATGGATTTGCTGGTTCGTTAGTTAATATTGGCAGATACTCAACATATGTTTGTTCATTTAAATCAACGGTTTCCATTGTATAATCTAACTGTACAGATTCTCCAGACATGATAATACCTGATGGATTTGTAATTGAATTATATAAACCTAAACCTGGATTTATGAACTTCACGTTATTTCCTTGCGCAATTTCAAGATCAGCACCTTCAAGAAAATAATTACCGATAATAGCATCTTCTTGCTCTAAATCATGTGCCCATAAAGACCAAAATGTTGTATTCGTAAATCCATCTAAATCGTGGTAACGAACTTCCATATGCCCTTCCTTATAAAGCACCATTTGGAAGGTAATTTGATGCTGAATGAACTTTCCTGTTTCCTCATCGAGACTACCCATTGGAAAATCCTGAAACTGTACCACAAAATAATCGCGGAAATCTTGATAAAAGATTTTACTTGGAATGTTAGGATCAAATGCAAAAGGCTCACCAATGGCAGAAAATGCACGTGATGGACTAGAGTCTTTAAGCGGTGCCATTGGATAACTATTGTAAGTACCATCTTCGGTAAATGCAATAACACCAAAAGGTGTGATATAAGCTTTACGCTCTACTTTTCCGAAGAATGGGAAACCAAAACTCAATTCAACTTCGTGTAACCAATGAACGGATGTTCTATTAAGAATATCAGGAACTTCAGAACCTGTTTCGGAAATATCCTCCCATGGTCCTGTTTGGTTTTTCTCGAAGAAATAACCAAAATCATTTACTTTTATACCATTATCTTCAAAATCAACTGGTTTATTAGCGAACTTAGGTACATAATAATGTAAAGGATAATCGCCATCATTTTGTAATGTAAAACTTCCGCTCAATTCATTTCCAATACTGACACTCTCAAATGTAACCTCTTCTGGTTCCATATTACAAACCGGAGGATTTACCGCATAACCAGTTACTTTTATAATATACTCTTCATCACCATTTGAGTTATAAAAACGTATATAATCATTAAATGGGCCTTCGGTTTTAGGGCTATATCCTAATTCGAAAAATGACGACGTTAAAGCGGAAACTGTATTAGGAGATCTATATGTACTTGTACTACCGCTAATTAGTATTTCTTTACTTGCTAATCCAGTTTCATTTCTATTTAAATAAAAGTTAGCAAGTCCATCGTTGGTAATAAAAGCCTGAACATGCTTCTCTGTGCCAATTACTACCCTACCAAAGTCTACTAAATTAGTACCTGAAATAACTGGCTCATGTCCTTCAACATTTGCTTGCATACGATAACTAAGTAAATCGTTATCGTGATCGTTAGTATATGTATTAACATCGAAATGATAAGTACCATTTATAATTTTAGATACATCGAGATCGTAAGTAACTATTTCTTCTTGCCCAGCATAAATACGGCCTTCAGAATTCGACATGGTAACAAAATGATTCCCTTGAGAATAATAGCTTATGGCCTCAACCATAAAGGCATAACCCTCCATGTAAACATCGGCTAAAGATTGCCACGATGCACCATAATTGCTACTGTAAAAACAGTTAGATTTACCATATCCTGTTTCGCTTTCGAAAGCAATCCCTAAAGGATATTTATAACCTGTTGGCGGATGTAAAACAATCCAAAAATAAGCCCCTGGCTCAAAATGAATATTTGCTCTAAGCTCGTGTATATGAGTCTGATTTAAAGTATTCTTATTTAGCAATTGACGATGACGTAAGCCTGCTGTTGTGATATCCGAACCTTCAAAAACTTCGAGCATTATTGTTTCACCAGGTTCCAATTCAACATTTAACCTAGCAGCAATATGCGTCATGTTAAAACCTTCAGAACCAACACCATCAATTTCCGGAGCAACTCTATAACGAGTGGCTGATGAACTTGGATTGTCAGCATGCGCCTCTCCAATGAAATAAAATGAAGATGCATTTAAATAACCCTTATACAAGGCAGTATCAGGATGTTGATTATATTCTGTTAATGTTTGATATGGTGATGCAGCATATGATTGTACAATAGATGCAGAAGATACTTGAGCCTGTGTTGGTGATGGAATTGGCTCGAACCACATTTTCTTATCTGTATAATCAATATTGGTTTTCCAGTTTAATATACCTTCCCCTTCATTACCTAAAGTAAACTCACCGCTTACATTTGGACTAGTTTTTACATCAATGTTGTGAATAACATATTCATATGGTTCTGTTCCGTTTGATATATCTGTATAATTAACCTCTAAACTAGCAACTGGTCCTGCAGTTGTTGTTTCACTAACTAAATTTGATAAAAGTGACTTATTACCCCACTTATCAAAAGCAACTACACCAACATGATATTTAGTTAAAGGTTTTAAGTTAATAATATCACAATTCATTACTTCGCCAGCATTAACACCAGCAGCTCCATCAATTTTTTGGTATGGTAATGAGCTTAAGTCTTTTTCAGCAAACTCTGATTCTGAGTAATATAGATAATAATATTCAGCTTCTCTATTATAACCTGTTACAGGAACAGTAAAAGCAAGTTCAAATAAATCTTGACTAAAAGCCTTAATCTCTAGGTTAGTTATTGTAGTTGGTCTTACTGCTGTTTTTTCATCTAAGGCATATAAAGCATTAATAAGCCCCTTACCTAGTTTGCCATAATATTTATGATCGGTAGGATTTTCACCATAAACGTTATCAACTGATCCTTCTAGAATAGAAAACAATTCGGTATTGGTTAAATTTTTGTCTTTTAAATGAGATACAACTAAAGCAGCCACACCAGTAACATGAGGAGTAGCCATACTTGTTCCTTCTAACCAACCGTAACCATCATTTTGAACGGTACTAAAAATACCATGATGTAATGGAATATCTGTTTCATCCTCAGTTAGTTCTTCATCAAAATCTAAATCACCACCGGGAGCACTTATATTAACCCAACTACCATAATTAGAATAGCTAGCCTTAGTGTTATTTTCGTGTATAGATGCAACAGTAAAAACCTCAGGCAAATACCCTGGATATAATTCATCATCTTGATTGGCATTTCCTGCCGCAAAAATTACAATACCCCCTTGTAAAGGACTTCCTGCATAATTCCCTGCCTCTTCTATAAAATATTTGATTCCTGCCTCTACAGATTCCTCGAATGTACCAGGCGTGGGATACCCCCAACTGTTTTGTGAGATTACAGCACCGTTATCAGCTGCATAAACAAATGAATTTCCTATTCCGCCTTGACTAGAACCATCGAAAATTTGACAACTCATTATACGCACACCATCACCGTTTCCTGTACCACCAGCGATACCTGAACAGCCATATGCATTATTATTTACTGCCGCGATTGTACCTGAAACGTGCGTTCCATGAATATCTGGAGCAATAGCACCTTTACCAGAAGCAAAGTTATAACCATATTTATCGCCTACATATCCATTATTATCATTATCAGCCGCATCGTCTCCATCAATTTCTGCTTGATTAGTCCACATATTAGCTGCAAGATCTGGGTGATCGTATTGAACACCTTGATCGTGCACTGATACAATAACAGAATTATCTCCAGCACATTTTTCCCATGCCTCAAACAAATTAATATGCGCTAAATTAAATCGATCTAGAGCTCCCGTAGGGGCATAATGATATTGTTGATATAAAAACTCATCATTAAAGTAAAATTCCTTATCAAGTAAGTCGCTATCCGAGATAGATTTTAGATTTCCCTCATATGGGATAAACTTAGTGGCATGAACCGCTTTTTCGCGTATTCCTTCTGATTTTTCTATTAACGGTAAATTAGAAAAGGAAGAAACAACAGTATTCAATTCATCTCCTGAAGAATAGTTTATTTCATACCACAAGTGTAAATCATGTTTTCTGTGTCGCTCTTCAAATTTTGCGCTATACGGAAAAACGCGTTTTAGATTGGTAGCTCTAATGTGCAGAAGTGCATCGTCTAATTCAACTACCCCAATTTGTGTTTGACTGTTTGATGCTGATTTTAACATCATACTTTCTACTTCGGGCTTAACCTTTACCCGAAATACCCCTTGTTGATAACCATCTTTAAATATCTGTTGTGCATTTACAGCAAAACTAGATACAAATAGCAATAGTACCAACAAGAAATAATTCTGTTTCCTGTCCATTTTTAATGATTTTGGTTTAATAATTGCATTCAAAATTATAGGAGCAGTCAAATACCTTATTATCACAAACAACGACTAATTGATCAAAATTCAACTAATAAAAAAATTCTTTAGAGAATGAATCTTTTATTACTTGAATTATGAACCAATTTACAAACGCCTTACTCAGATAATGAGGACTACTTACCCACATTTAACAATTCACAAATGAGCCTATATAATTTTTGAGAGACTAAGTTTATACCCTAATATAAACTCAAATTGGATGCAATAAAACCTCAACAGGGAACACTTCTTACCAGATATCACCTCTCATTACAACAACCTAAATGCTCACTTACAGAACCATAACACCTCACAAACACTACTAAACTTGCTTTAAAAGGAATATGTTACTTGAGGAAGATCTACTCCTTATTTTCGATGATATTAGGTATTTTTAGACATTGATTACAACTAACTAAATACACGAATCTATAATTAGCCATGTGCACACAAAAATTATCATTTTACTTTTTAGCAAGTATATTAATTTTTTATTCTCAATGGGTAGATGCAAGCAATAGTAGAAGGGAAGATAGTCTGGTATACAAACTCAACAACATTACTGAAAAAGAGAAAAGTTTTACGCTTTTATCTGAACTTATAGAGCATACAAGAACTTACGACCCTAAAAAGGCCATTATTTTTGCAACTCAAGGTGAAATATTGGCAAAAAACAAAAAAGACAACAACTGGCTTGCCAAATTTCAACTTGAACATGGCAACTTATACTATGTATTATCGACTTACGATAAGGCGATTGCAAAATACTTTGAGGCTAGTGATAATTTTAAAAAATCAAAAAACAACACAAATTTAATTCAGTGCTACAATAACATTGCAATGATTTATGATAGGATTGGTGAGTTTAACAATGCCATAGATAACTACCAACATGCAATATACCAATTCCATGTCCTTTCTGATAAAGACAAAAAGAAACTGAATCATTTTAAACCAAAACTTTATAATAATATTGCAAGCGCCTACAATAAATCTAATGAATCAATAAAAGCAAAAGAATACTATAACAAGGCTTTAGAAGAAGCTTATGTGATTAAAGACAATAGTATTATTGGCTCAATTTATAATAACTTAGGTATAATAGAACTTAACGAAAATAACTTCATTAAAGCTAAAGACTATTTTATGGCAGCAATAGAAGTTAGGGGTAAGGATACTATATCTGAAAGTCTATCCGCCACCTACAACTATTTGGCAAATTACTATATATTGATTAATCATTTCGACAGTGCTGAATGGGCAACCCATAAATCCTTATCAATTTCTGAACCTCAGAAATTACAGGAGTTACAAAAAGCATCACATTATTCATTGTTTAATATTTACAATGCAAAGCACATGTACAAAGAAGCTCTTGCAGAACACATCACATATAAACAATTAAGTGACAGCATTATTAACACACAAAAATTAGCACGCATATCTCAACTGAAAGTTGCACATGAATTAGAACAAATTGAAGAATCAAACAAGGTAGATAAAACCCGAATTAGATATAGATATACTATATTAATTATATTACTTACTGCATTATTACTAATTAGTATACTTATAGTACGATTAACCAAAGCAAAACAGAAAATATTAAATGAAAAGTACAATAAACTAGAGCAAGATGTAGAAAGTAAGAACAGAGAACTAACTACCAATGTAATGCTGCTTATTCAAAAAAATCAAGTTATATCAGATGTTCTTAAAGATTTAAAAGCGTTAAAAGGTGATACTCGAAAAAATAACAAAGTAACTATAGAAAGTATTGTTCTAAATTTACAATCACATAGTAATAAAGAAATCTGGACTGAGTTTGAATTACGATTTATGCAAGTTCATAGTAACTTTTACAAAAACTTACTTAATGCACACCCAGACATAACACCCACTGAAAAACGCTTATGTGCATTACTTAAACTAAACATGACATCAAAGGAAATTGCCTCTATTACAAACCAATCATTACGAAGTGTTGAAGTTGCACGCAGCCGCTTACGTAAACGCCTTGGAATTACTCGCCAAGATGAAAGCTTAGTTAAATATGTTGAGTCTTTTTAAATACAATTGAAAGGGGTGCCAAATATTCAGCACCCCAGTGAGATAGGATATCAATTATTACTTTTTATTGATTTTTATTAAAGCCGTCTCATTATTACTATCAGTTACTTTTAATACATATAAGCCATTTGATAAATTTGAAATATCAAAACCAGTTAAAGCAGGACCATTAACCACTTTTACTAAGCTGCCGCTTACATTGTAAACTTCTACTTTTTCTACTTCAGTAGAGATATTTACTAACCCAGTTGTAGGATTAGGGTAAACTGAAATAGAAGGTATTTTAGTTTCATGTATATTAGTTGCAAGTGGTTCTAGATAGAACACATTATCATTTCCTACATTTTCATTAACTGCTAATACTGATGTGTATGGCTTATAACCATCAGCAGTAACTGTTACATTATAACTGCCATACGGAACACCCCAAAATATAGTTGACGGAGTAGCAAATCCACCGTCCTCTACAGTTACACTGTGGGTATTGGAAGAATTATCAACCTCCTCTAAAAGAATAACAGCTCCAAAAACATTACTATCCCAACCAATGGAACTATCCCAAACTTTAACCATAAAATCAGCACTTTGAGCAAAAACACTTCCAACAGATAGCATAGCTACCATCATAATCATTGTAAAATTTTTCATGTAATAAAATTTAAATTAATAATTAGGGGAATAGTATATGAACAGAAAAAAGCATCATTAGCTACTAAAGCTTTTCCCTTTTCATAAACCATTACCATTAAGTATATTGTAATTCTAGAATTCTGATTTGAGTAAAAACACAGTGAGCTGCATATTATACTTGATAAACGCGCAATACATAAGCAATAACCGATTAGAATATGATTGAAGAAATATCAGCAGCTATGTTTTACTTTATACTTCACAAAGTAGCTTGATATAAGGTAGTAATTCAAATTAGTTACCTTAATAAAAACTCAAAAGTCTGTTAATATAACCTCACATTTTAAACACGGCACAACTTACAAACTATACACATACGAGAAATCACCCTTACAATTCAATACTTTACAGAACAAAAAACTTACAATTTTACAATCGGGCAGATTTGGTTAGGCCATGCAAATAGAAATAGAATAAACAAATTTTGAGAAACCCATTTTTATTAAAACGTTTTAATAATATTTGATGAATTTCAGATATTGAAGCCAGAGAATTCACGTAAGATACCATACAAAGGATATTCTGCATTGGATAATATTCATATTAACTACACATCAAACTCAGATCAAACTCACGTAAACGTGAGTTTGATCTGAGTTTGATGTGAATTTTATTAGGATTAAATATGACTTTAAGCCCTGTTTATTATCAGTATAATAACTTTCAGAATTGTATCACTCCCCAGCAAACTGAAAATTGGAACCAATAATATATTATCATCCATCTTTATAATGAAACAGATGTAGACAATAATACAAACAAAAAAGCCCCAAGTTCAATACTTGAGGCTATATAATCTATTAGTTATTTAGTACTACTTCTTGATATAAACCTCAAGCAACTTAGCACCTTTTTTTGAATGAATAGAAATATCTCCCAGGCTTGCTGGTATCAAAACAGTTTCACCTTTTACAAGCGCTTCAGTTTTGTCTTCATCGTAAATGATGGTTGCTTCACCATCAACACACATATAAACCGCAAAAGAATTTAATAAATAAACATCCCTTTCGTAACTATCTTTTACATCAATTATATTAGTAATAAAATAAGGACACTCTGCTAGGTTAACGGCTTCGTCAACTTTTAATTCATATGCAACCTTGTCATTACTACTTTTATAATCGTTTGCTTCTAGAGCTAAATCCGTATGTAACTCTCTTAAATTACCCTCACTATCTTTTCTGTCGTAATCATAAATACGATAGGTTACATCGCTAGTTTGCTGTATTTCTGCCAGTAAAACACCTGCGCCAATTGCATGAATATTACCTGCAGGTATAAAAAAAACATCGCCAGAATTTACCGAATGTGATTTTAATAAGCTGAGTAATTGACCGGATTTAAGAGCTTCTAGGTACTCTTCTTTATTCGATTCTTTATTAAAACCTGAAATTAATTGACTATTTGCATCTGCATCAAGCACATACCACATTTCTGTTTTACCGTATGCATTATGCCTTTCGGCAGACAATTCGTCGTTAGGATGCACCTGAATAGATAAATCTTGTGTGGCGTCAATAAATTTAAATAATAATGGAAACTCAGTTCCAAACTTATTATACACCTCATCGCCTACAACATCGCCCATATAAATTTCAATAAGTTCATCAAGGCTATTCCCTTTTAAAAAGCCATTTGAAACTACCGAAACATCACCTTCAACACCAGATAATTCCCATGATTCTCCTAAACTCTCACCTTTTCCATTTTTAGATAAAACTGACATTAATTTATTACCACCCCATATTTTATCTTTTAATATAGGGGTAAATTTAAGGGGATATAATTGCGTGCTCATATAATAATTGTGTTTTAGTTTACCGGGTAACAAATGTAATTACATTGTAATTGAATCTAAATTAATTAATAAAGTTATCTTTGCAAAAAATTATCCAAATGGAAATTAAGTCAGCAGAATTTCATAAATCAAGTGCAAAAGCCAATCAATGTCCTGAGCCTAAAAAGCCCGAATACGCATTTATAGGCCGCTCTAATGTTGGTAAATCATCATTAATAAACATGCTATGCGATAAAAAAGCTTTAGCAAAAACCTCATCTACACCTGGTAAAACACAGTTGGTTAACCACTTTGACATTAACGAAGAATGGTTTTTGGTTGATTTACCCGGTTATGGTTACGCAAAAGTTAGTAAGACGGAGCGTAAAGCTTTTCAAGGACTGATAGATGGATATTTAAGACACAGAGCAAATTTAATGTGCCTTTTTGTTTTAATAGATATTCGCCATAAGCCTCAGAAGGTTGATTTAGATTTTATGGAGAAGATTGGCAATTGGGGTATTCCGTTTGTTATTGTATTTACCAAAGCTGATAAATTGCGCGACGAGCAAATTCAGGAATCAGTGCACGATTACCAAGCTGCATTGCTCGAAACTTGGGAAGAAACACCTCCTTATTTTATTTCATCTGCCACAAAAAGCTTAGGAAAAGATGAAATATTAACCTTTATTGAAGAGGTTAACCAGAGTTGGGAAAAATAATTTCTCAGATCTACTGCTTAATTAATAATAAAAAGTTAACATTCCGCTCCTAGCCCAATAAGCTAAATGCTAGCAGATTAATAATACAAAAAAGATATAATGATTATAAATAAGACCTAGTTTTATTAACAAATCATGAAATTTATATCTTTGCGATATATTTCTGAATAATAACTGATAAACAATTAAGTACAATGCCACCAAAAGCTCCCATTAAGATTTTTACGGGTACTTCATCAAAATACCTAAGTGAAAAAATTAGCCATTATTCCGGAAGGGATTTAGGGAACATCAAAAAATTAGATTTTAGCGACGGAGAATTTGCTGTTGCTTTTCAAGAAACGATTCGTGGTTCACACGTATTCTTGATTCAATCTACATTTCCACCAGCGGATAATTTGTTGGAATTGTTAATGATGATTGACGCTGCCAAAAGAGCTTCGGCTTACAAGGTAGTTGCAGTTATTCCTTACTTTGGATTAGCTCGTCAGGATAGAAAAGATCAACCGCGCGTATCTATTGGTGCTAAATTAGCTGCCGATATGCTTACTGCCGCAGGGATTGACCGACTAATCACAATGGACTTACATGCCGATCAAATTCAAGGTTTCTTTAACCTTCCGGTTGATCACTTATATGCAAGTTCAATCTTTTTACCACACATCAAAAGCTTAAACTTAGATAACTTAGTTATAGCTTCTCCTGATGCAGGTGGTTCTAAAAGAGCTAATACTTATGCAAAATTCTTAGATGTGCCAATGGTTATTTGTCACAAATCAAGAGCTAAAGCAAATGTTGTCAGCGAAATGCGCGTTATTGGAGACGTAAAAGGGAAAAATGTAATTATTGTAGATGACATGATTGACACTGCAGGTACTTTATCAAAGGCTGCTGATGTTATGAAAAGTGAAGGTGCATTAAGCGTAAGAGCTATGGCTACTCACCCAGTTTTATCTGGAGCTGCATATGATAACATTAATAACTCTGCCTTGGAAGAAGTATTTGTTACTGACTCTATTCCATTAACTCAGAATATTGATAAAATTAAGGTTTTATCGGTAGCTGAGCTTATTGCCGATACAATTGAAAAGGTGTATTACTACAAATCAATTAGTAATCAGTTTTTAATATAAAATATAAGGGAGCTTTAAAAGCTCCCTTTTTTTATATCCAATAATTGTATTGAACTAGGTAGATTACAAACTTTTATCTATCTTTGCGCCGCCTTAAGGCAAAAACGTGTGATGGGAAATAAACAAACTCATAATCAATCGTTTATTTTGAGTAGCACAAAAAAATAAGAAAATGCAAAAAATTGAATTAAAAGGCTCTAAAAGAGACGTTATTGGCAAAAAAGCTGCCAAAGCTATTCGTGCTGAAGACAAAGTACCTGCTGTATTATATGGTGGTAAAGAAGTTGCTCACTTTGCAATTGATGAAAAGCAAGTGAACAAATTAATCTATACTCCAAATGTATACCTTGTAAGCCTTGATCTTGATGGAGAGAAAGTTGATGCTGTTATGCAAGACGTTCAATTCCACCCAGTATCAGATAAAGTATTACACGCTGACTTCTTACAAATTTCTAACGACAAGCCTGTTGTTATTGAAATCCCTGTTACATTAGAAGGTTTTGCAGAAGGTGTTAAACAAGGGGGTAGATTATCTCTTGAGCAACGTAAACTTAAAGTAAAAGCTTTACCTGCTAACTTACCTGATACATTAAACATCAAAATTGACCACCTTACTTTAGGTACGTCAGTACAAGTTGGTGAATTATCTTTTGAGAACTTGGAGTTATTAAATGCTAAAAACTCTGTAGTTGCTGCTGTTAAGTTAACACGTGCTGCACGTGCTGCTCAACAAGCTGGTGGCGAAGAAGAAGCATAATTGTAACAACAATTATAAAATCAAAAAGCCTTCATATTTTATATGGAGGCTTTTCTTATTTTGATACATAGCTAACAAGCGTTACTTTTGCATCATCTTAAAAAATCACAGAACATCGATTAATTAATAATGAAATACTTAGTTGTAGGATTAGGAAATATCGGTAGCGAATACGAAAATACACGCCATAACATTGGTTTTGATGTGCTTGATGTACTTGCTAAAGAAGCCAAATTGGAGTTTGAGAACCTAAGGTATGGCGCCGTAGCAACTTATAAATATAAAGGCAAATCAATTATATTACTAAAGCCAAGCACTTATATGAATTTAAGTGGGAAAGCTGTGAGATATTGGATGCAACAAGAAAAAATTAGCCAAGAGAATGTATTGGTTGTTGTTGATGATTTAGCACTTCCGTTTGCTTCGGTTCGTATGCGCCAAAAAGGTAGTGATGCCGGACATAACGGACTAAAAAACATTCAAGAAATCCTAGGCAATGCCAATTACTCACGCATCCGTTTTGGCATTGGCGATAATTATTCTCGTGGTAAACAAATAGATTACGTTTTGGGTAAATGGACTAAGGACGAAGAACCTGCCTTACACGAACCTATTGATATTGCTATTAAAATGATTCAGGGTTTTGCTACCATTGGCCCAGCCAGAACAATGAATGCTTATAATAAAAAATAAAGGTCTCTGCGCTATGGAAGATTCAGGAATTAGAATAGATAAATATTTATGGGCCATTAGAGTTTTTAAAACACGTAGTGTGGCTGCTGAAGCCATAAAAAAAGGACGTGTTTTAATTGGCGGACTTCCTGTTAAAAACTCTAGAATTGTTAAAGTTGGACTAGTTATTGATGTAAAGTTTCCTCCCATTACTCGATCCTTTAAGGTGTTAGCCTTAAGTGGAAAAAGAATGGGTGCCAAGTTAGTTCCTGATTTCATGAAAGAAGTAACTACGGATGAGCAATTAGAAATTATGGAAATGACGCGACTAACCAATGCCATGGGCAGACGCAAAGGATTAGGTAGACCTACGAAAAAAGACCGCAGAGATATTGATAAAATGGAAGTTGATGATTGGGATTTTTAATGTATCACTCAACACAGTTAATTCCTCAGTATTAGTTAAAGTATTAAAAGACCAGTTATTATGATAGTTGCAAGAGAAAAAAAAGAAACCAATATAGTTGAGTACATCTTATATATGTGGCAAGTTGAAGATTTAATACGTGCCTACGAATTAAATATAGAAGCCATCAAAGAAAATATTATACCGCAATACAATATAAGTGGAGATGAGTTAAACGAAACTATTGAGTGGTACGATAACCTAATTGAAATGCTCAAAGTGGAGCAAAAGATAGAAAAAGGTCACATACAAGCAATTATTAACACTGTGAATGACCTTAACCGTTTGCATCTAGAGTTACTTAAGGATACTAAAGAAATTGCGTACCGCCATATTTACAATGCTACTCTTCCTTTTATTACTGAGTTTGATGAGAAAACAGGTAAAAAGCTAAGTAATGAAATAGAATGTTGCCTAACTGCAATCTACAGTCAGTTTTTATTAAAACTACAAGGTAAAGAAGTATCTAAAGGAACAGCAGAAGCTGTTAAATCATTCAGCAACTTTTTAGCATTTTTAAGTGGAAAATACCACGATGAGCAAAAGGCTGAGAAGGAATATGATCCGGAAGCAAACTAATTGAAATAATAAAATTCCATAAATACAAAAACGGCGCTAAGACTTAATCTTAGCGCCGTTTTTATTAGGAGAAAATTTGTGATTAAAGCTTAATAACTCTTACTCTACCCACTTGACCTGTTTTCAGTTTAACTTCGATTCCTTTTAAATGAAACGACTCTTCAGTTAAAACTTCTTTAACAACTCCTGTGGTTAGTCCACCATTCTTCTCATCTTGCTTCATCAAGATTGATACCTTACTTCCCGCTTTAAGGTTCTTTCTTTCTCTAAAATCCATAAAAAGTGATCTATAATAAAATTAATTTATAAGCTTTTTCCACTCAATATATTCTCGAAAACAATTTTCGAGCCATATAATTCATTCTCTTAAAAATATCAATCTAACAATTCAACATAGCGCAGTATAAGTTCGAAGATATTGCACCTTCTCACCTTTCATACTAATACATACAATGGAAAGTATATAATTGTTCGATGTGTTAAAATTGGGGTGCAAATATATTAATTATATGTAAACACAATCCGAAATTAATATTTTTAAACATCTAAATAGGTAAGAAAACATCAGACATAGCGTTATAACTGCATTGAAGCACTATTAAGTTCCTTTAAAACCCGAATTATCCCTAAACGATTTGGCAATAGAATGGGCTGCCAAAGGTGATGTTAGGTAAATAAATAAAATAATAAGTATCGATTTTAGTCGTACATCCCAATAATCGAAATAAAAAATAACCCCCAATGTAATAAGTAAAACGCCCAATGATGTTGCCTTAGTAGCCGCATGTACACGGCTATATAAATCATTGAATCGTAACAAACCAATGGCTGCAATTAATATCCACAAGGATCCCAACACTATAAATACTGAAATAATAATATCATTCATGATTCTTGTTTTTATGTTTTAAAAAAGTTGAGATAGCAACTGTACCTATAAATGATATCAGTGAAATTATAATAGCTATATCAACATACATTCCTTTATTAATAGCGATACTATAAATTAATACAAACCCCATGGTTATTGATGCCATAAAATCCATTGCAACAATACGATCGTGCATAGTTGGTCCCTTTATTAACCTTATAAAGGCTAATAAAAGAGCTGCTAACAAAAATACAAACCCTATTAGCTGAGCAATATTTAAAATTTCAGTACCTACCATACTATACTGTTAGTTTTAGTATTTTATCCTGCATCTGTTCAATCTCATTCACAACCGCCTCCCTATCTTCATTATATAGGCAATGAACAAGCAAAGTATTCTGATCCGAATTAATATCAACGCTTAGAGTTCCTGGAGTCATTGATAATAAGTTTGTAAATAGTAATATATCTCTATTTGAGCTCACGCGAAGTAATACCTCGATAAAACCCGGGCTAGTATTCATTTTAGGACTTAAAATATCAAAAGCTATTGATAAGTTAGCTTGCAACATTTTGAATATATAATACAACAGAAACATTACGATACGATATGACTTTATAAAGATCTTCATAATAATTATTTTACATCTGCACCTAATACTGCATTAATATACTCACTAGGTTCCATTAACTGCCTAGCAGCCTCCATTGTTAAATCAAAAAATGATGCTGCAAATACTCCCAATAAAACACTACCCAAAGCCAACATTATAGAGGGTATAAAAACTGTAAAGCCTATTGGCTCATTATTGGGTATTGTGATAGCATCAGGCTGTTTTTTCAAAAAGGCTTCACTCCATATTTTTATCATAGAATATAATGTGAGTAACGAAGTTAGCACTGCTATTGCTATAATAACATAGTGCCCATCTTCAATACCCGATTTAATTAGTATAAACTTGGCAAAGAAGCCAGATAGCGGAGGAATGCCAGCTAGTGCAAAAGCTGGAATTATGAACAACACCGCTAACAAGGGCTGTTCTTTTAATAATGAACCCATACTCTTAAGGTCAAAAGTACCTTTAAGCTTATTCATAATGCCTGATACCAAAAAGGTGTTGGTTTTAGCTATCATATTGTGAACCGTAAAAAAGATTGCCCCTGCAATAGCCAATGGCGTATAGATACCTAAGCCCATAATCATATAGCCAATTTGACTAATTATATGATAGGATAATATGCGACGAACATCATACTGAATAGATGCCGCCATACCTCCAATAACCATGGTAAAACCGGCACATATTAACAATAAGTTATGCCAGAAGTAAGCATCTTGCACAAAAAACAAAGTGAAAAATCGTATGAAAGCGTAAACACCAACCTTAGTTAATATACCTGCAAAAAGAGAGGTTACAGTAATATTAGCCGTATGATATGAGGCAGGCAGCCAAAAGAACAAAGGAAAGATAGCTGCCTTAATTCCCAAAGCAATAAAGAATAACATGGCCGAAGTATTCATAAAGAGGGACTGCTGATCGTTGGTTAGTATTTTGGCCAAGTGAGCCATATTCAGCGTTCCGGTTTTACCATACAGTAGTCCTATACCAGCTAAAAAGAATAAAGATGCAATAAGGTTTAAGGCCATATATTTGATACCGCCCTCAAGTTGCTTCTTCTCCGACCCCATGGTTATCAACACAAAAGAAGACAGCATTATTACCTCTAACCAAACATAAAAATTAAATATATCGCCGGTTACAAAAGTTCCATTTACACCCATAATTAAGGCAAAGAAAAAGAGAAAGAACCTAGAGAATTGCTTGTTGTTTTTTATAAAATGATATGCATAAATAGAAATAGAAAGCACCAAAAATGAAGTAACTACTAACATTATACCACTAAGCATATCTACTACCAGAGTAATCCCATACGGAGCTTTCCACCCGCCCACATACAAAACCAAAACTCCATTATTAAGGGTATTGATAAATATATAGATGGCTACAATAGCTATTAGAGCACTCCCTATTATTCCAATCCATTTGGCATAGTTTACCTTTCTTATAAATACAAGAAGTATTATAAGGGCAAATGGCAACAATATGGGCAATACTATTTCTGTCATATTTTAAATATCTGTTTCCTTTATTTCATCTGAATCGTCTTTATCAGTTACACTGTAAAATTTTGATTTTAAGGCTAGGGTAAAAATTACAATGCCAAAACCAATTACTATTGCGGTTAGTACCAAGGCCTGAGGTAAAGGATCAGCCATGCTACTTGGGTCTGCATCTCCACCTGTTACGAATGCCGGCTTGCCATGAACTATTCCTGCCGAAATAAATACTAGTAAGTTGGTGGCATTACTTAAAAAAATAATACCTATAATAAATTTCAGAAGACTCCTCCTCAGAATAAGATAAACCCCACCTGCGTATAATAATCCGATTAATGCTACTAGTAGTATTTCCATCACTTATGAGTTGAAAGAGTGAATAAAAACATTAGCGTAACCCCCATCACTGCAATAAAAACCCCTAAATCGAATAATAATGGAGTACCTAACTTTATTACTTCAAAATCGGAAATAGAATAAGAAACCCATACACCTTGCATTAACGGAGCTCCTGATAGTACAGAAGGAAGAAAGCTCAATAACACACATAAGAGCCCAACACCCATATAAACCTCAGGACTAACTTTCAAGCGATCTTTAATTTGCTTACTTGTAAATGCCAAAGTGTTGAATACAATATAAAGCGCAGCCAACAAACCTCCAATAAATCCACCTCCTGGTTGATTGTGCCCTCTTAACAAGGCGATAGTAGCGAACATTAAAAACAATATCCGCAGGTACTTTGATGCTATTTGTAGAATAACTGAATTCATTTTCTTACTTTTTTAACATTCAACAAAGTAAAAACGCCCAAGGCAGCAATCACCAACACTGTGACTTCACCCAGAGTATCTAAAGCCCTAAAATCAACTAATATCACATTTACCACATTCTTTCCATGTGCTTTTGTATAACTATTCTCCACCAAGAAATCGGCTATAGAAGGATGGATATCCACATTAAGTGCCTTCAGAGCAAGCATGGCCATTATTAGTCCGAAAGTCAAGGCTATAATGCCATCTCTAATTTTAGTGGCTCTGCTTGACACAACTATAAACTTTGGCAACTTTCGTAGTACAAGTACAAACATTACCACCATTAAAGTTTCTACAATAATTTGGGTAATTGCCAAATCAACAGCACTATAGTATAAATAAATTAAGGAGATTCCATATCCGGTTACGGCCATTGCAGTAATTGTAAAAAGCCCATCTTTAGAAAAAACGCTAATCAGCGATGAAAACGTTATAATACAAACCACACCAGATATGTAATAAGGCTGTAAACTAAAATTGGTATTTATTTCCCATCCTCTGGTTATATATAATTGAAATAAGAGAAGCAGAGAACTAAAAACAATAATGGTAGTGAGGTAATATCGGGTATAACCGTGCTGAATAAAATGGGTATTCTTTGCCGAAATTTTTATAAATGAACTCAATCCTTTTGAAAACGATCTGTTAAAGTTTATACTAAACAACCTCACATTCATGCGTTGCCACCCCTTAATTAACCTTTTGTTTTTATAAGTAAGTGCAAACAAAAAGATTCCCAAAAGCATAGTTAAAGCACTTAGCAATAATATGGTATTAAAGCCATGCCATAATTTTAGTTTAATAACTGCTTCGCCAGAGTATATATATGATAGTGCAGGTTCAATAATTCCACTAAGTGTATCTGGGAATAAACCTAGCCCAAGACTTAAAGCGGCCAGTATACCAGGACTAACTAATAACAACTTATACTTTTTAGTGGCTGCACCTAAATCAAATTTAGCCTCACCTAAATACAACTTAAAGAGAACTAACAATGACACCGCCACCATTAGAACATTGGTTAAAATACCCAGAATTAATAACAATGATGATAACCAAGGCGCCTCAAATTTAGCCTCGTAAATTAACTCCTTACCAATAAAACCAAACATAGGCGGAATGCCAGCCATTGATAATAGGGCAACAGCTACAATAATAAGTCCCAATGGATTCTTTTTTAATATCCCTTCATAACTATTGATGATTCTCGATCCTGTTAATTTCACAAAATAACCCGCTAGCATAAATAAGGATGCTTTATAAAAAGCATGAACAAATAAAAATACAAAGGCTGCCTTAATAGATAATTCAGTACTTATACCAAATAACACCACCAATATACCAAGTGCACTTATTGTGGTATAGGCAAATATTTGTTTTATATCTATTTGGGTAATGGCTAAATAAGCACCTATAAGCATAGTAATGGCTCCAACGGGAGTGATAATATTAATCCACTCTTGCGTTCCGCCTAATATTGGATACAAGCGAGCCAATAAAAATATACCCGCTTTTACCATAGTAGCTGAATGAAGATATGCACTAACTGGTGTGGGTGCTTGCATGGCTCCTAGCAACCAAAAATGAAAAGGAAATTGTGCTGATTTGGTAAACACTCCGGCAAGCACTAATAATAATATGGGTAAGTATTTCCCATCATTTTTTATTAGTTCAGCCTTATCTATCCAATCAGTTAATGAATAACTACCCACTATACTTCCTATAAGTATTATTGCTACCAACAAGCACAAACCACCTAAGCCCGTAACAAATAAGGATTGGAATGCCGCTTTACGCGCTTGTTCATTCTCATTAAAAAAGCTGATCAGTAAAAAGGATAAAATACTAGTTAGCTCCCAAAAAATAAACATTTGAATAAAGTTTGAAGAGAGTACCAACCCTAGCATGGAGGCACTAAACAGAAGTAAGTAGAAATAAAAACGAGTAGTTCCTTGGTAAGAACTCATGTAAGTTTTAGCATATATAAAAACCAAAAAACCAATAAAGGTTATCAGTAACACAAATACCATACTCAAGCCATCCAATGTAAACTCAAGGTTTAAACCCAAGCGAGGCATCCATTCAACAAGCGATCGAATCGTTTTTCCGTTTTGTATATCGGGTAAGAAACTCAAAAACATTCCGAATACCAATAATTGTACAAGAGCAATAAAAACAGGAGTATATTTCGATACCTTTTTAGGTATCAAAAACAAAGCAAAAGCCAACAACAAATATAGAATAAGTACTAAAATCATAATCCACAATTTATTACCACTCCTATTTCAACAATAAAGCAAAGTATCCTGTGGCAGGATGTTGAGGTTCTATACAATAATGTTTTTATCTTGTCGGTTCTCTCTAATTTAAGACTAAAAATTATTTAAATCATCTAATTCAGTACTTTTTTGAGCGCTAAACACGGCCCAAAAACACATTATTGACAACAGACTTAATATCTTATATTAGTGCCCTTTAACGCACGACTAAACACCAATTAAAAAATACACTCAATGAAAGAAATTGATAAAATAGCACTCATCGAAATCAAAAACCGACAAATACTTCACGTAAGATCCAAAGGAAAACTAAAATTCTATTTACCCGGCGGAAAAAGAGAAGCCAGCGAAACAGACGAACAAACCCTCACCAGAGAGTTACACGAAGAGCTGAGCATAAATATTAACACAAATACCATTAAATACCTCGGTACCTTTAAGGCCCCCGCCGATGGAAAAGCAGATGGTGTTTTGGTAAAAATTACTTGTTACACCGCCGAATATACGGGTAACTTAAAACCAGCCAACGAAATTGAAGAGCTCCGATGGTTAAATAATTCCAATCTCGATATCATCTCCGAAGCCAGCAAAAAGATATTCGAATTCCTAAAACAAAAAGGAGAAATAGATTAATAACTATAAATGAATATTTGGGGCTTCCCCTGCGGGTCGCACTTTCCGCTATATCTTTACTCGCCATAATGGGCTCGCAAAGGATGCCGCTCCAATTGCTAAGCCAAGCCTGCATAAGCCATAAGTCCGCCACAAAAACTCCTTGCCTACGGAAGAAATATTCCATAGGTACGCAATAAAAATTCCTTACCTATGGAAAATAAATTGCATAGGTAAGGAAAAATTACGCCATACCTATGCAATTTCTAAGGCCTTTAAATCTACCCTTAAGTCATTCCAAAAAACCAAAAAATCGCAATCCGAAATTCTTAAGCAAAGCAATAAAAACATTTGATATTAAAGCACTCCTCCGCAGGCGCGGATTTTGCTACACTTAATTGCATAAAAAAAGGCCTGAAGTAATAACTTCAAGCCTTTAAACTTTTGAGGTTCCTGGCGGATTCGAACCGCCGTAACTGGTTTTGCAGACCAGTGCCTAAGCCACTCGGCCAAGGAACCCTGTTTGTTTCGGTTGGCAAAATAAGTAAATATTTATGCCACTACCAAACAATATATTCACTTTTTAAAAGCAGAACTCCGAACCCATTCTGAATCAGCACCTATTTAGACAAAAAAAGTTCTAGCCGTGTGAATTATCGCTCTAAAGTAACACTAACCGCCTTCATTTGCCCACCCATCGGAGGGTTCATTTTTGAAACTTTTACACGCAACCAATCAATATAATCGAACTTTGCTTTAATTGCAGTTACAATCCTATCGGTTAAATGCTCCAATAAATGCGAGTTCTGTTTAATTTGTTCTTTTGTTATCTCGTAAACCTCAACATAATTCAGCGCATCATAAATACTATCACTTTTCATGGCCTTAGTTACATCCACTGAAATTGCCATATTAACAATAAAACGATTACCTACCACTTGCTCTTCTTTAAAGCAACCATGGTATGCATAAAACTCCATCTCCTCAAGCTCAATTATTCCCTTTTGCATATTTGTTTTTTTATTTCTTCACAAAGTTATTTAAAATATTTACGCATTCACAAATCAACTTCCACGAAGTCGTTTAAGGTTGTAGGGGAATAACGAGAGTGACAGATTGGTTATCAGTGGCAAAACTCAATTTTTTATTGCATAGCAGTAGCTACGGAATAAAAATTAGCTGAAGTCAATGAAATCAAGATGTTACTCGCAGATTTTCGATACAACTTTAAACAACTTCTACAATAAAAAAGCCTAGAATCATAAATAAATGACTTATTAGCTATGTAATTAATATTATTTAGGTAAAAAATCATCCCATTATAATGGCAAAAGCTTTATTTTTGCAAGTCAACAAAAGAGCTAACATATATTAAGCTCTGATGTTTCATTTTAATTTAGATTATAAACACACGATATAGCACCTATGAACAAAGAGCAAGTAGACGCCTCATCGGAAACAGTAAAAACAAATTTTATCCATCAAGAGATAGATAAAGACTTGACCGAGAATAAAAACGGAGGAGCAGTTTTAACTAGATTCCCTCCTGAACCAAATGGATATTTACACATTGGACATGCAAAATCTATTTGTCTTAACTTTAGTTTAGGTCAGCAGTTTGGTGGCGCTTGTAACTTGCGTTTCGACGATACAAATCCGGTTAAGGAAGATGTGGAGTATGTAGATAGCATTAAAGAAGATGTGCAATGGTTAGGTTTTGATTGGCCTGGCGAAGCTAAATTTGCTTCTGACTATTTCGATCAGTTATACGCGTGGGCTGTTGCCTTAATTAAAAATGGCAAAGCATATGTTGATGACCAATCGGCAGAAACTATCGCTAGCCAAAAAGGAACACCAACAACACCGGGTACCGAAAGTCCGTTTAGAAATCGTTCAGTAGAAGAAAATATCGACTTGTTTGAACGCATGAAAAATGGTGAGTTCAAAGCAGGAGAAAAAGTATTGCGTGCTAAAATTGATATGACATCGCCAAATATGCACATGCGCGATCCTTTAATGTACCGTATCATTCATAGCGATCATCACCGTACTGGCAATAAGTGGTGTGTATACCCTATGTACGATTTTGCGCACGGACAAGAAGATTTTATCGAAGGCATTACGCACTCTATCTGTACGCTAGAGTTTGAAGTGCACAGACCACTTTACGATTGGTTTTTAACACAAATTATTGAGGCTGACGCAAGCCTAAAAGATAGAGTAAGACCACGACAAATAGAATTTGCGCGCTTAAACCTTAACTATACAGTTATGAGTAAGCGTAAGTTACTAGAGCTAGTGGAAAAAAATATTGTATCAGGATGGGATGACCCACGTATGCCTACCGTTTCTGGCTTACGCCGAAGAGGATATACACCTGAATCAATCCGTACTTTTGCTGATAAAGTTGGTGTAGCTCGTAGAGATGGCGTTATTGATGTTGCCCTACTAGAAAGCTGTATTCGCGAAGACTTAAATAAAAAAGCAGCACGTGTAAACGCTGTGGTTGATCCTATTAAATTAATCATCACCAACTACCCAGAAGGACAAGAAGAGTATGTTGATATTATCAACAACCCTGAAGATGAGTCGATGGGATCGCGTAAGCTACCATTCTCACGTGAGGTATATATTGAACGTGATGATTTTATGGAAGATGCACCTAAAAAGTTCTTCCGTTTAACTGTTGGTAAAGAGTTGCGCTTAAAAGCAGCTTATGCAATTACCTGCACAGGCTTAAAAAAGGATGAGAACGGAAATATAGAAGAGCTATATGCTACTTACGATCCTGAAACTAAGAGTGGAGCAACAACAGTAGATCGTAAAATTAAAGGAGTTATCCACTGGGTTTCTGCCGCTCATGCAGTTGATGCTGAGGTTAGAGTTTACGATCGTTTATATAATCACGAAGCTCCGGCAGCACAAAAGGATGCCGATCACTTAGATTTTATCAATAAAGATTCGTTAAAAACCATCACAGCTAAGGTTGAGCCTTCGTTAACAGAAGCAAAACCATTGGATCAATTCCAATTTCAGCGTGTAGGTTATTTCTGTGTTGATAAAGATTCAACAAGCGACAAATTGATTTTTAACAGAACCGTTGCCTTAAAAGACGGTTGGGCTAAAAAGAAGTAAAGAATAAAACACCATATTTTACAACAAGGCTAGCGTTTCGCTGGCCTTGTTTCGTTTATACCCACAAAATCACAACACCTGCCGAAAGTCAGCAAAGAAACAATCACTAAATATTATCATTGCGGAAATTTATAAAAGCCTCCCATTAAACTAGTAAGCGGTTTATTTGTTAAGGTAGGTAGCAGATGTTATTTATAGCAAAAACACCATCAAATGATTGATATTATTAATGAAGAATATTAACAATTCGTTCAAATATTTAACCTATTTGATAAACAATAGCATTGCATTACAAAAACATAGTATTTAGATTTGTACATAGCTCTTTTAGCATGAAAAGCTAATTGAGTATATAATACCAAAAAACAGTATTTCATTTGAAATAAAAACAATTACCACATGAGCACTCAAATTGAAAAATCCTATCAAGAAGAGATTGAACTGAAATATCAACTGTACAACAGTTTATTTCTTTCGCTTGAACTTGAAGCAGTAGAAAAGGCAGGGAACTTAATCCCGCTAATGTATAAAGATTGCGTTAAAGGTTTAAAAGAAGGTGTTGACCCGGTTAGCATCATCGATAAATTCTTTAAAGATCACAAAGCAATATATAACGAAGACGAAAAGAACGACTTCCTATTTAAGGTAATCCAATATATAGAGCGTCAGATTGTATTAATTGATGCACTTGAAGATGCTGCGTATAACAAAATTCACCGTATTAACGGCGAAAACTCATACGCTACCATGTCGGATAGAGTTAAAAAAGCCGGTTTAACCGACGAGTTAGCAGAGGCTATTAAAGAGTTTGGTGTACGCATAGTACTTACGGCGCATCCTACGCAATTTTACCCTTCGCAAGTATTGGCCATTATTACCGATTTAATGGAAGCCATTAAAGCAGGCGAAGTAGGTTTAATAAGAGACCTTTTACAACAGTTGGGTAAAACACCATTCTTCCAAAAAATTAAGCCTACTCCACTCGACGAGGCAAACCGTTTGGCATTTTACCTGAAAGATACTTTTTACCCTGCCATTGGCGAGTTACTGGATAAAACAGCGGAGGATTACCAAGATGCCCTTGCTGCAAATAACCAATTTATTCAATTAGGCTTTTGGCCTGGTGGCGATAGAGATGGTAACCCATTTGTAACTGTAGACACAACCAAAGAAGTTGCCTACAAACTGCGCAATACAGCCACACAATGTTATTATAACGATGTACGCGAATTAAAACGCAGAATTACTTTTGCTGGTGTACACGATAAAATTGTTGAACTTGAAGAAATGCTTAAGGCAGAATTAGGCAATGCCGATGGTAAAAACAATGTTTGTTACGATGATTTAATGGCTAAGATTGAGGTGATAGAAACTGCTATCATCGAAGAACACCAAGGGCTATTTGTAGAAAAATTACAATCGTTTAAACGCAAAGTACAGCAGTTCGGTTTCCATATGGCTAGTATCGATATTCGTCAGGATAGCCGTATTATTGCCAATGCACTTAAGGAGGTTATTAAGAAATATCCTGATATTCTTCCGGCCAATATTTTTGACTTGGACGAGAAAGAGCAAATACAATTGCTCATGAACGCCAAGGGTGCTGTTGATGCCACCGTATTTGAAGATGACATTGTTAAAGATACCGTAGCATCGTTTGGGGTTATCAAAGAAATTCAGAAAACAAACGGACAAATGGGTGCGCACCGTTACATTATTAGTAACTGTCGTGGACCAATTGATGTGGCCCGCGTGTTGGCACTATTGCGCATTTGCGGATGGGGCTACCAAGCACTTAACGTAGATATCGTTCCGCTTTTCGAAACCATCGACGACCTTAAATTTGCCGGCGACGCCATGCAAATATTATATTCTAACCCTACCTACAAAAAGCACCTACAGGAGCGCAACAACAAGCAAACTGTAATGCTAGGTTTCTCTGATGGAACTAAAGATGGTGGATACCTAATGGCCAACTGGGCTATTTTCTCGGCCAAAGAAAGCATCACAGCCACATCGCGTAATAACGATGTTGAAGTAATGTTCTTCGACGGACGTGGTGGACCTCCTGCTCGTGGTGGTGGTAATGCACACCGTTTTTATGCCGCCATGGGTAAAAACATCGAAAGCAGCCAAATTCAATTAACCATTCAAGGGCAAACCATTAGTTCGCACTATGGTATTAAAGAAGCTGCGGCACATAACTTAGGTTATCTGATTTCGGCCGGATTAAGCAATAAATTATACAGCAAGCCTCAAAACCAAGTAGACGATACACAACATCAGTTTATCGAAGAAATGGCAGAGGCGAGTTACAAAAAATACATTTCGCTTAAAGAGAACGAGCTATTCCTACCTTATCTTGAAGAGGTGAGTACACTTACCCACTACGGAAAAGCCAACATTGGTAGTAGACCAAGTAAGCGTGGTGGCGGCGGTAAAATTACGCTCGACGATTTACGTGCCATTCCATTCGTGGGTGCTTGGAGTCAGTTAAAACAAAACGTACCAGGCTTCTTCGGATTAGGAACTGCCCTTAAAGAGCAAGAAGAAAAAGGAAATCTCGACGAGGTTAAAAAGCTATACAACGATTCGGTATTCTTTAAAACACTACTTGCCAACAGCATGCAGAGTATGAAGAAAACAAGCTTTGAGCTAACCAGTTATTTGGCCAACAACAAGGTATATGGCGAATTCTGGAAATCGCTACTAGCTGAATTTGAGCTTACCAAAGAAATGGTATTAAAAGTTTCTGAAATGCCTGAGCTGCTCGACGATAACAAGCGTAGCCAAATGAGTATTCAGTTGCGCGAGCGCGTTGTATTACCACTTTTAATTATACAACAATACGCCCTAATGAAAATTCAGGAAGCCAAAAATGGCAACGAAGAAATTCCATTGGAAGCATTCGAGAAAATGGTTATTCGCGCCATGTTTGGTAACATTAATGCCAGTAGAAATTCAGCGTAAACAATAAGTTTTTAAAATACAAAAGCGGAGTTACAAACAAGTAGCTCCGCTTTTTTTTACCCAAAGCAAACCGCAATTTAATTTCCTTAACAAAGAACTGTAGGCTAGTATCATTGCTTTTAGTATTTTTGCGACTTTAAATCAAAACAATAGAATTTGCATGTTAGTAGTAGGGATAGCAGGAGGAACTGGAAGTGGAAAAACAACGGTGGTAAAAAAGATTATTGAACAATTGCCGCAAGCGCAAATAACCGTTATACCGCAAGATTCCTATTATAGAGATAGTAGTCATATTCCGATGGAGGAACGAAAGCAGATTAATTTTGATCATCCTGATAGTATCGAATTTGATTTAATTGTGGATCAACTAAAGGCGCTAAAGAATGGAAATCCGGTTTTGCAACCCACCTACTCCTACCTTACCTGTACGCGTCAGGCCGAAGTTATTGAGGTACAACCTTGTAAAGTGATCATACTAGAGGGTATTCTTATTCTTAATCATAAACCTCTGAGAGATTTAATGGATCTGAAAATATTTGTAGATGCCGATGCCGATGATCGCTTATCGCGAGTTATTTCACGCGATATTGTAGAGCGCGGTCGTGATGTTGAGGCGGTATTATCGCGCTACAAAAGAACGGTAAAGCCTAGTCATAACCAGTTTATTGAGCCCACAAAACGCTATGCTGATATTATAGTGCCACAAGGCGGAAATAATACTGTAGCCATAAATATGCTGAAGGAGTACTTACAGCAGAATATTGAAAAGTATTCTTAGTATACTACTTATCATTATAAGTGTTAGAAGATAGTTACAAAGCCCTCTGCACTTCTTACATCTTATTGTGTAAGTTTTGCAAAGGGATACGCACTACTTACAAGCCATTTCGTAGTGCTTACAAGGCGTTCTACATTGAATGCAAAGCATTCCGCAATGCATACAAGACCTTCTACATCCCATACAAAAGCATCTTACCTTAACCGGAGTACCATTTACATTGGCGCAACTCGCTTCTGCAGTTAAGCATTGGGCTGCTCACATTAGTAAAAGATCCCCACCCAAAGGATGGGGCATTGAAATAACCCCTAGAAGGGGATAAATTGCCCTACGCCTCCACAG